>DASVMH010000022.1:0-18319 GCA_036384455.1 Marmoricola sp.
GGTGATGGAGGCGCTCCAGGCCCTCGATCACAACGCCGGTGTCGACGTGATCGTCATCGCCCGCGGCGGCGGTTCGGTCGAGGACCTGTTGCCGTTCTCCGACGAGGCACTCATCCATTGCGTACACGCGGTCACGACCCCCGTCGTCTCGGCGATCGGCCACGAACAGGACAACCCGCTGCTCGACCTCGTCGCCGACCTGCGCGCGTCCACGCCGACCGACGCCGCCCGCCGGATCGTGCCCGACGTCGCCGAGGAGGCGCAGCAGGTCCTCGGCGCGCGCGAACGCATCCGGTACGCCGTACGCACGCGCATCGATCGCGAGCAGAGCGGGCTCGACGCCCTGCGGTCACGCCCCGCGTTGGCGGATCCTCGCTCCGGCCTGACCGGCCGCCGCGAGGAGATCGAGCAGCTCCGCGACCGGATCCGCCGCTCCTTCGGCCACCGCATCGACCGGGCCGGCGACGACCTGGGGCATCAGCTCGCTCGCGTACGCGCGCTGTCGCCGCTGGCCACCCTGCGCCGCGGGTACGCCGTCCTCTCCGATGCCGAGGGAGCAGCGCTCTCCAGCGTCGCCGGGGTCGACGAGGGGCAGGACATCCACATCAGACTGGCCGATGGCCGCATCGCCGCCACCACCACCGCCGTACAACCCGTGCCGCTCGTCGGCGAGGAGGAAACCGATGACTGACGCCGCCGTCCCCGACGACCTTCCCTACGAGGAGGCCCGCGACCAGCTCATCGAGGTGGTCCGCACCCTCGAACAGGGCGGCACCTCACTCGCCGAGTCACTCGCCCTCTGGGAACGCGGCGAGGCGCTGGCGCGGGTGTGCCAGACCGCCCTTGACGGGGCCCGGGCACGACTCGACGAGGTGCTCGGCGACGCCGACGATGAGTGAGGCCGACCGGAGCCACAACTCAACCCGATTCAGGCGCGATTGAACGCGAATCAGGCGCAACTCAACGCAGGGCGGCGGCGTAGGTACGGACCTGGGAGGGGGATGCCGAACCGCCGACGAGCAGATGTTCGGGGTATTTGCCCTTGGGGGCCTTGAAGGTGCGGGCGAGGGCGTAGTCGCCGCGCGAGTCGGTCCAGGTCTGCCAGGAGACGCCGTCGACGGTGACGTCCGTGCCGCGCTTGGCGTTGTCGGAGAGATAGGTGTCGACCATCTGCGTGAGCGGTTGCAACGACTCGTCGAGGCCGACGTACTGCTTGTCGTCGGTCAGCACGCCGAGGTGCCAGCGCGGCACCGCTCCGGCGACGTACGACGCACTCGTCGCCCGCCAGCCCTTCGGCATCGGATGTGGGGCGTACGCATGCAGGTGGCCGTCCTGCTTCGCCGACTTGAGCCAGCCCTGATAGTCCACGGTCTGCACCGCGACGCCCTGGTCGCTGTGGGTGGCCACCCGCCAGATCCGCCCGATCGCGATGAACGCGAGGACCACAGCCATCGCGCCGACCATGCTGATCAACGGCAGTTGGTAGCGGTTGGGGGTTCGAGCAGCCACCCGCACATCCTCCCAACCACCTGCGGCGTGCCCGCCACGGCCCCCGGCGGGCCACGTAGGGTCGGGCGCAGTGACCGCCGATCTCGTACCGCTGCTCGCCCTCGTGGCGCTGATCGTCGTCGCCTACCGCCACCCGCGCTGGTGGGTCGAAGCCCTCGCTGCCGTCGTCGCAGCGGGCGCGGTGCTGACGACGGATGCGCTCGACGTGCACGGGGCCCGGTCGGAGATCGACCGGCTCGGGCCCGTGGTGATCTTCCTGGTGGCGATCCTCACCGTGGCCGAGTCCTGCCGTGCGAACGGTCTCTTCGAGGCCGTGGGCGCCCGGCTGCGTCGGCTCTCCGGCCGCGACGCCGTGCTCGGCGTGACGTTCGCGACCGCTGCGGCCGTGACGGTGACGTTGAGCCTCGACGCGACGATCGTGCTGCTCACGCCGGTCGTGCTCACCGCGACGCGGAACCGTTTCGTGGCCGGCGAGATGGCGTGCGTATGCCTCGCGAACTCGGCCTCCCTGCTGGTGCCCGTCGCCAACCTGACCAACCTGCTGATGATGCCGCACCTTCACCTCACCTTCGGCAGGTTCGCGCTGCTGATGGCGCCCTCGTGGTTCGTCGTCCTGATCGTCGAATTCGTCGCACTGCGCATCGTCGCGAGACACGAACCGGTGAGCGCGCCCGAGCCCGTCGCTCGCGACGGCGGCCCGTCGCCGGTGCGCGCCCTCCCCGTCGTCGTCGTGGTGCTGATGCTGGCCGGCTTCGCGATCGGGTCGCCGTACGGCATCCAGCCGGCCTGGATCGCGTGCGTGGCCGCGGGCATCCTGCTCGTCCACGATCTCGGCACCGGTCGCAACCGCCTCCGGGCCGTGATCGCGCGGGCCCATCCGTCGTTCGCGGTGTTCGTGCTCGCCCTCGGGCTCGTCGTTGCCGGGCTGGGCAACGGCTGGTTCGGCGACCGACTGGCCGCCACCATCCCCGGCCGCACCGACCTCATCGGCCTGCTCGCGATCGCTGCGATCGGGGCACTGCTCGCCAACGTGGTCAACAACCTGCCTGCGGCGCTCCTGCTTGCCCCGATGGTCGCGCCGCTCGGAGCCACACCGGTGCTCGCGCTGCTGATCGGCATCAACGTCGGGTCGTCGCTGACCTGGACGGGCTCCTTGGCCAACCTGTTGTGGCGGCGCGTGCTGATCACCCACGGCCACGCCCCACCCACACGTCTGTTCCACGTGATGGCGGCCGCGACCAGTCCGGTGGCGATCGTCCTCGGCGTCCTCGTGCTCGACGGCTGGGCGCGAGCGATGGCGTGACCACGCCCCGGCAACCACGCGTACGCCCACCGGCACCGATACGATGCCGCCATGTCTGAGCGCCAACTGCCCGACGCCCTCGCCGTGGACAAAGCGGCCCCCGACCGCAACCTCGCCCTCGAACTCGTCCGCGTGACCGAGGCTGCGGCCATGGCTGCGGGCCGCTGGGTGGGTCGTGGGGACAAGAACGGCGCGGACGGGGTCGCGGTCAACGCGATGCGGGTGATGATCGCAACCGTCGGCATGCGCGGCACGGTCGTGATCGGCGAGGGCGAGAAGGACAACGCCCCGATGCTCTACAACGGTGAGGAGGTCGGTGACGGCACCGGCCCCGAGTGCGACGTCGCGGTCGACCCGATCGACGGCACCACCCTCACCGCGAAGGGGATGTCCAACGCCGTCTCGGTGCTCGCGGTCGCCCCTCGCGGCTCGATGTACGACCCGTCGGCGGTGTTCTACATGGAGAAGCTCGTCGCCGGCCCCGTCGCCGCCGACGTCGTCGACATCCGCAACCCGGTCGCGGAGAACATCCACCTCGTCGCCAAGGCGAAGGGCAGTTCCGTCGAGGACGTCACCGTCGTCGTGCTCGACCGGCCCCGCCACGAGCAGTTGGTCAAGGAGATCCGGGAGACCGGCGCCCGGATCAAGTTCATCACCGACGGCGACGTCGCCGGCGCGATCATGGCGGCCCGGCCCGACACCGGCATCGACCTCCTTCTCGGCGTCGGCGGCACCCCTGAGGGGATCATCGCCGCGTGCGCGATGAAGTGTCTCGACGGCGTCATCCAGGGACGGCTGTGGCCCACCGACGACGCCGAGCGGCAGCGCGCCCTCGACGCCGGTCACGACCTCGACCGGGTGCTCACCACCAACGACCTCGTCTCCGGGGACGACTGCTTCTTCGTCGCCACCGGCATCACCGACGGTGAGCTGATGAAGGGCGTGCGCTACAAGCCCCGCGGCGCCGAGACCCACTCGCTGGTGATGCGCTCGCGCAGCGGCACCATCCGCGCGATCCACTCCGACCACAAGCTGGGCAAGCTCGCGGCCTACGCCGACGTGGACTTCGACCACTGAGCCGTCCATGATCGTCGTCGCGGGCGAGTCGTTGATCGACATCGTCCGCACCCCCGCGGGCGAGACCTCCGAGCACGTGGGAGGGGCGCCGCTGACGGTGGCGACCGGGTTGGCGCGGCTCGACGTACCCGCAGTGCTGCTCACTGAACTCGGTCCGGACGCGCACGCCGCCCTGATCCGCACACGCGCGCAGGCCGACGGCCTCGAGATCGAGGCGTCCGCGGTGGCCCGCACCGCGACCGCGACCGCGCGCCTCGATGACCTCGGCGCCGCGACGTACGACTTCGACATCACGTGGACGCTGCCCGCGACCGAACTGCCGCCGTGCGACGCGCTGCACGTCGGCGCGCTGGGCAGTCTGCTCGAGCCCGGGCGCGACACGGTGTGGGATCTCGTCGATCAGGCGTACGCGCGAGCCGTGCCGGTCAGCTACGACCCGAACATCCGGCCGGCGTTCGTCGAGGACGCCGAGCAGATGTGGCGCGACGTGGAGGCCCTCGCCGGCCGCTCGGACGTGGTGAAGCTGAGCGACCAGGACATCGACGCGCTGCATCCCGGCGCCGATGCGACGCTGATCGCCCGCTCACTCCTCGGCGGCGAGCGCACCAGCCTGGTCGTGCTGACGCGGGGACCGGCGGGGGCCACGGCGTACACCGAGAATGCCGAGGTCACCGTGCCCGCGGCGCCGGTCGAGGTCGTCGACACGGTCGGTGCCGGCGACGCGTTCACTGCGGCTATGCTCGCAGTCCTGTTCGAGCAGGGTGCGTTCGGGGCGTACGGCGCCGGTCTTCCCGATGACGAGACGACGTTGCGGCGCCTGCTCGTCGCAGCATCGAGCGCCGCCGCGATCAGTTGCGGCCGACGAGGAGCCGAGCCGGCGACCCGGTCGGAGCTGCCGCCTGATTGGCCAGGGTGACCTGCTGGTCACGCAGCGCGCGCAGGACCAGGTCCATCACGACCGGGTCGACCGCCATGCCGCAGTGGCTCGTGCGTACCTCGACGTGCGTGGCGGCAGGGTCGAGACACGCCTTCCAGTCCACGATCCCGTCGCGTCGGGAGTAGATCGCGGTGAAGGGGAAGTCGGCGGGCAGCGGGGTGTGCGTCTCGTCGAAGCTCAGCTTCGCGCACTCGCCGCTGGTGCAGTCCTCCGACATCAGCCCGCCGATGCCGGCGCGGGTGAGACGGTTGAGCACCTCGACGTTCAGCGCGAGCAGGTGATGCACCGCTGCGGGCGCGAGGACAGGGCTGCCCATCGCAACGATGCCGTCGACCAGGTCCGGCCGGCGCGCCGCCAGGCCGCGGGCGAGCATGCCACCGAGGCTGTGGCCCACGATGGTGACCTTGCGACCCCGACGGGACGCGATCGACTCCAGCCGGCGCTCGAGACGATCGGCCGCCTCACGGGTGCATCCGACATTGACGTGGATGTGTGCGCGGTAGGTCCGGAAACCTTCGTTGCGCAGGAACGCCGCCATCCCCGCGAGCGTGCTGTCCCCGGCCATGAATCCCGGGACGAGCAGCACCGGGTCGACGGCGGCCGCCTTGTGCGGTCCGGCGTACGGTCGCGAGCCGCGGACCCTGCGATCCTGACGGCTGCGGCGCACGAAACTCCCGAATTCGGCGACCGCACTCCCCTCACGGCTGAGCGCACGCAGACCGCGCGGACCGTCGTACCCGTCAGGCAGGAGAAAGCTTCCCAAGGCCGCACTCATGGGCGTGACGCTAACGGTTTGAGGGCAACAGATACGCCATTTCGGCCGATTCCGCGTCATCGCGCCGACCCGCGACCGTCTCCTACACTGACAGCGCCGAACGCGCCCGCCGACAGCGAAAGGACGGCTTGTGCCCGTCACTCCCTCCGACCAACCCGGCATCTCCGATGACGCGATCGCCGTCTCCGACGAGCTGCGCGCGCCGGTGTCGACCGGGATCGAGCTGTGCTACCAGACGTTCGGCAGCGCCGAGGACGACCCGCTGCTGCTCGTGATGGGGCTCTCGGCACCGATGACGTGGTGGAACGACGCGCTGTGCCGCCGGCTCGCCCGGGCCGGATTCTTCGTCGTGCGCTTCGACAACCGCGACGCCGGGCGCTCGGGGCGCGGCCACGGGCGGGTGACCCGCGCCGACCTCGTCCGCGCCGGTCTCGGTCTGCCCGGACGACCGCCCTACACCCTGAGCGAGATGGCCGACGACGCCGTCGGCCTGCTCGACCATCTCGGCATCGAGCGTGCGCACATCGTCGGTGCATCGATGGGCGGGATGATCGTGCAGACGATGGCGATTGAGCACCCCGACCGGGTCGCGAGTGTCGTCTCGATCATGTCCACGACCGGCAAGCGCAGCGTCGGCTGGCAACATCCGTCGCTGCTGCCCAAGATGCTGGCGCCACGGGCACGCACCCGGGAGGCGTACGTCGAGAACGGCCGCGTGATGGTGGCGATGATCGGCTCCCCCGCGTACCCCGAGGACCCCGAGGCGGCCGATCGCCGAGCCGCCGAGACCTGGGACCGCGGCATCAGCGGAAGCGGCATCCTCCGGCAGATGGTGGCGATCCTCAGACAGCCCAACCGGACCGGCGCACTCCGCGAGCTGACCGTGCCCGCCGCCGTGATCCACGGCTCGGCGGACAAGATGGTGCACGTCTCCGGAGGGCGCGCCACTGCCGCCGCCATCCCCGACGCCGAGCTGGTGGTGATCGACGGGATGGGCCATGACCTGCCGGCCCAGCTCTACGACACCTTCGTCGAGGTCATCCGGCGCACCGCGGATCGCGCCAAGGAACTCAACCGCTGATCCGCTTGTCGGCGAGCCAGCCGATGACGTCGAGGGCCTGCCCGGTGGTCCAGTCGCCGGCCTTGTGCAGGTTGTCGCGCCCTTCCTTGCTCAGGAACTTCCGGATCCGCGCCGGGATCGAACCCTTGCCGGCCGTCGGCATCCCCTCGAGGATGAACCGCTCGCGAAGGCGGGTGTCGAAGAAGAACGCCTCGTCGGAGTGCTCGATGTCATACGTGAGCGTCTTCCCGGTGCGCCAGTTCTTCGGCGGCGGATCGTCCTGCGGAACACGTTTGCGATAGACACCGAGGAACTTCCAGAGGGTGTCGACGACCTTCGGCTTGCCGGTGAGCAGCACCCAGTTCGGCAGGTCCTGCTTCGTGCCGGCGTAGAGCTCGCGGTACGCGGCGAGCTGGGCCGGAGTGTCTCGGTGGGGATCGACGGTCACCGTCACGAACTCGACCTTGGAGGTGAGCCCGGCGGCGTCGACCTCGCGAGCCGTCTTCACGAGCGCGGCCGTGTCCATCGGGCAGGTCTCCTGGCACAGCGTCATCGTGTCCTGCACCACGACCACCTTGCCGCGCAGCTGCGCGAGCGAGCGGGCGTGACCGCTCGAGTCGACCAGGTGCAGGCCCGCGATGGCGGACGGCAACGGCTTCGGGCCCTTGAGGTAGGTGCCGATGCCGGCAGCCGGTCGCGGGACGGATCCGCAGCCCGCCAGCAGGACGACCGCGAGGGCCGCAAGGACGAGAGCACGCAACCGGGTCACGTCCTGTGACGGTAGCCGGTCGTGGACGTGGACCCACACCCGGAGTCGTGAGACCCACGTCACCGCCGTACCTTTGGAGCATGGACTTCATGTCCCATGCCGGCTCGCACATGGGCCTCGATCTGCCGCCGTACGACCGGCATGCACTCGTCCACACCTGGGCCTTCCAGCCCGGATGGCTCCTGGCCGGGTTGGTCCTCCTCGGTGGCTATCTCTACCTCGCTCGGCGCGCGGCGACGAACGGCCGGCCACTGCCGGGCTGGCGGATCGGTTGCTGGGTCTTCGGGGTCGTCCTCCTCGAGTTGACCCTTGCCTCCGCGATCGACGCGTACGCGATGGCACTGTTCTGGATGCACATGGTCGAGCACTTGATGCTGATCATGGTGGTGCCGATCTTCCTCGTGCTCGGGCATCCGATCACCCTCATCCGCAACGCCCTCCCTGCCGAGCGCGGCGAGCGCTTCGAGGCCCTCGTGAAGTCGCGCACGATCGGTTTCCTCACCGATCCGCTGGTCGGGCTCGTCGTCTACGGCACCGTCATCATCGCCACCCACCTGACCGGATTCATGGACCAGATGGCCATGCACGCATGGCTGATGACCTTCGAGCAGATCCTCTACCTGATCGCGGGCTACTGGCTGTTGCTCCCCCTGCTCGGCCACGAACCGCTGCGGTGGGATGTGCCGTACATGCTGCGTCTGGCGCTGGTACTGATCGCGATGGTGCCCGACACCGTCGTCGGACTGGTGCTGCTGCAGACCAACGACGACCCGTTCCCCGTGATGCTCGGGATGCATCCGGCATGGGCGCCGTCACCCGTGCACGACGCGAACATCGCCGGCGGGCTGATGTGGGCGGCCGGCGACGGCCTGATGATGTGCATCGGCATCGCTGTGTTGGTCGCGATGATCAGCGACCGCGACGCGAGTCGGCGAAACTTCGGCGACTGGCTCGAGGGGGCTCGTCGACAGACGATGGTCGATCACGTGAACCGCACCGATCAGGCGGGCGATGACCAGATGGCCGACGACATCGACCCTGACGGGGACGACGCACTCGCGGCGTACAACCGGATGTTGGGCCGACTCAACAACGAGTGAGCGCGACCGGCCCTAGAGTTCCTTGCGCTCGACGTGCACCCCGCCCATGATCGCCACCCCGCGCACACGCACCGTCGGCGAATCCGCGGTGAAGTCGGTGTCGTCGGGATGATCGCCCGGACCGGCATAGCCGCCCATGATCCCGACGCCGTCCATGACCACGTGGGTGCCGGGCCCGACGACGATGTGGGCACCACCCATGATCGCGTTGACGGTCACCGTGACCTCGCGGGCCGCGAAGGTCGCCCGGCGCATGTCGATATCAGCGCCGCCCATGAAGGCGAGCACGGTCAGTTGCTCGGGCACCTGCCAGACGCCCTTGCGTTCGAACCCGCTCATGATCGCGATGTGACGGGAGTTCGCGGCTGTCGCCGCAGTCGCCGCCGCGGGCGCGTTCGCGGGCTTGGGGACCGGGAGGTCGGAGGTGATCGGCACCAGGTCGGCGTACGTCTTCGCGGAGAACGTCGCCTCGAGCCGCTCATCGAGCTCGCTCAGCTCGATCCGCCCGTCGCCGGCCGCTTCGCGCAGCACCTCTGCGACGTGGTGGCGGTCGGCGTCGGAGATCCGTAGCTGCGCGCGATCTGGTCCCGCGGGCTCGATGTCGGGCATGCCTGCACCGTACCCGCGGATCGCATCACGGCGTAGGTTGCTGGACATGGCCCTGAACATCGTGGCCAACCGGCCCGACCCCGCCATCGTCGCGCTGCCGTGGTCGACTCCTCTCGAGGACTGGACCGAGCACGTCGTGCCGTTCCCGCGCGGCCTGTCGCGGCACGTGGTGCGCATCGTCCGGCTCGGCGATCGGGTCTATGCGGTCAAGGAGACGACCGAGGCGATCGCGATGCGCGAATACCGGATGCTGCGTGACCTGCACCGACTCGGCCTGCCGGTGGTCACACCGCAAGGAGTGGTCTCCGGCCGGGTCGACCGAGAGGGCGACCCGTTGCCGGCCGTCCTGCTCACCCAGCACCTGCGCTTCTCGCTGCCCTATCGCAGCCTGTTCTCCCACGGCATCACCCGCGACAACATCCCGAGTCTCGTCGACGCCGTCGTGGTGCTGCTGGTCCGGCTGCACCTCGCGGGCTTCTACTGGGGCGACGTGTCCCTGTCCAACCTGCTCTTCCGCCGCAGTGCGGGCGACTTCGCGGCGTACCTCGTCGACGCCGAGACCGGGGAGTTGCACGACACCGTCAGCGACCGGATGCGCGCCTATGACCTCACCGTCGGCTGCGAGAACATCTTCGCCGAGTTGCTCGATCTGCAGGCCAGCGGCGCGCTCGACACCGGCGACCGCGCCGGCACCCTCGACGGCCGCGAGATCACCGACCGGCTCCAGGAGCAGTACGCCGCGCTGTGGCGGCATCTCACCGACGCCGAGGAGTTCGGCACCGACGAGATGTGGCGCATCGAGGAGCGCATCGAATCCCTCAACGACCTCGGCTTCGACGTCGACGAGCTCTCGATCGTCACCGACCTGGGCCGCAACGTCGTCTCGATCCAACCGAAGGTGGTCGAGCTCGGCCACCACCGCCGCGAGCTGCAGGCCCTGACCGGGCTCGACGTGGAGGACAACCAGGCGCGCCAACTACTCAACGATCTCGCCGCGTTCACCGCAGCCCACGGGTACGGCGACGAGGAGCGGCACCTGGTCGCGAACCGATGGCTCACCCAGGTCTACGAGCCGATCATGGCGATGGTGCCTCCGCCGCTGCGCGGCAAGCGCGAACCCGCCGAGATCTTCCACGAGATCCTCGTACACCGCTGGGGCCTCTCGGAGGAGGCCGGGCAGGAGGTCGACATCTTCGACGCCGCGCGCGACTACATCGCCACCGTGCTCACCACCCGCCCGGATGAACAACTCGCCGCCGAGGACCTCTGAGACGTCGGGCGTCAGGTCGCTTCGGGCTACGGTCTTCGGCGACGAAGATACGGCAGCAACTGGGTAACCGTCCGCTGTCGGGTTTGCGGTGGATTGTGGGACCCAGACGTGTGTTCATACATGAAAGTCGTTGATCGCTGCCGGATACCGACAGTGATCAACGAAGTTGCGTAGATCCCAGTCACCTGGTGGACGAGAATTACGCAACTGTGGGGATTGTGCCCGCACGAACGGGACAAACACCGCCAACCGGACGGCCGGCCGACAAGAGCCGTCACCTCGGCCACCGCTGTCGTCGGTGCCAACGCGCGCGACCCACCACGACCAGCGAGCCGCGAGCGCGCCGCGCCACCGTCGCTCCGCCACGCGCCCCGAGCGCGGCTACGCCGACGCCGCCGGCGCCGCAGCCTCGTCCAGCGACGGGATCCGGCCGGCGTGGTCGCGATCGACGGTGAGGTTCTCCCCCGTTGCCGGGTCGAAGAGGTGGATGCGTCGGGTGTCGACCCAGATCTCGGCCTCGTCACCCTCACGGACCCGGCTGGCCCCGTCGAGGTTGATCACCAACTGCGTGCGCATCTGCTCGCTGTCGGTGTCCTTCGCCAGCTGGGTCAGCTGCTCGGCGACGTCGGGCGGGGCCTCGAACGGGATGTAGGCGTACGTCTCGTTGCCGAGCCATTCCACGACGTCGACCTTGGCGCGGAAGGTGGCGCCGCCCCGCGAGGTGTCCGCGACGGCGGCGTCCTCGAAGTACTCCGGACGGATGCCGGCGATCAGCACGCCCCGGCCCGCAGCCGCCTGGGCCTTGTCCGCGGGGATCGGCACGGTGCCGATCGGCAGCTTGAGATGGTCACCCTCGACCTCGGCGGGCAGGAAGTTCATCGGCGGCGAGCCGATGAAGCCGGCCACGAACAGGTTGCCGGGGTTCTCGTAGAGCTCGCGGGGCGTTGCCAACTGCTGGAGTACGCCGCGCTTGAGGACCGCGACCCGGTCGCCGAGTGTCATCGCCTCGGTCTGGTCGTGCGTGACGTAGACGGTGGTGATGCCGAGGCGCTTCTGCAGCCGGGAGATCTCGGTGCGCATCTGGCCACGCAACTTCGCGTCGAGGTTCGAGAGCGGCTCGTCGAAGAGGAACGCATCAGCCTCCCTGATGATCGCGCGCCCCATCGCGACGCGCTGCCGCTGACCGCCGGAGAGGTTGCCCGGCTTGCGCTCGAGATGCTCGGTGAGCTCGAGCGTTTCCGCGGCCTCGCGCACCTTCTGATCCACCGTCGCGTCGTCGGCCTTGGCGAGCCGGAGCGGGAAAGCGATGTTCTCGTAGACGGTCAGATGGGGGTAGAGCGCGTAGTTCTGGAACACCATCGCGAGGTTGCGGTCGCGCGGCGCCAGGTCGTTGACCCGCTTGTCCCCGATCATCATGTCGCCCGAGGTGATGTCCTCCAGACCGACGATCATCCGCAGCAGCGTCGACTTCCCACAGCCGGACGGTCCGACCAGGATCATGAACTCGCCGTCCTGCACATCGATGCTGACGTCGTTCACCGCTGGGAAGCCGTCGCCGTAGGTCTTGACGATGTTCTTCATGTCGATTGCAGCCATGTGGATAACCCTTCTCAGCCTTTGACGGCACCGGAGGTGAGCCCGGCGACGATCTTGCGCTGGAACAACAACACGATCACGACCACCGGGATCGTCACGATGACGGCTGCGGCGGCGAGCTGGGAGTACGGCGGATTGAACTGGTCGGACCCGACGAAGAACGACATCTGCGCCGGGACCGTACGAGCGGCGGTCGTCGAGGTCAGCGAGATCGCCAGCACGAACTCGTTCCATGCGAAGAAGAAGGTCAGGATCGCGGCGGTGAACACGCCGGGCGCCGCCAGCGGCACGATCACCTTGCGGAACGCCTGCCACGACGTGGCGCCGTCGACCTGGGCGGCCTGCTCCATCTCCCACGGGATCTCGCGGAAGAACGCCGACAGCGTCCAGATCGCCAGCGGGAGGGTGAAGGTGAGGTAGGGGATGATCAGCCCCGGCCAGGTGTTGAACAGGTGCAGGACCCGCCACATGTCGAAGAGCGGCCCGACGAGCGAGACGACCGGGAACATCGCGATCGCCAGGGCGATCGAGAGCACGACCTTCTTCCCCCTGAACTCCAGCCGCGCGATGGCGTACGCCGCGAGCGTCGCGAAGAACACCGCGAGCACCGTGGCGATGATCGCGATGCCGAAGGAGTTGCCGAGGGCCCGCAGGAAGTCGTGGTTGTTGAAGATGTCCTTGTAGTTCTGCACCGTCCACGTCTTGGGGAAGAACTGCGGGCTGCCCGTCGTCGTCTCGGCAACCGGTTTGAGCGAGACCATCAGGATCCACACGACCGGGAGCAGGCACCAGATCAGGATCAGGACGAAACCGCACCAGTGCCCGGGACCCATCTTCGACGCGTTCGACTTGGTTGCCATCAGCCCTCCCCCCGGGCCGCAGCCAGATCGACGCGGAAGAATTTGACGAGCAGGAAGGCGATCAGCAGCACGGCGATGAAGAGCAGCACCGACAGCGCCGAGCCGGCACCCAGCTGGAACTGCTCGATCACCTGCCGATAGGTCAGGAACGACGACGACTCGGTGTTCTGCGCGCCCTTGGTCATCATGAAGATGTTGTCGAAGATCCGGAACGCATCGAGCGCGCGGAAGAGCACCGCCACCATGATCGCCGCACGCATGTTGGGCAGGATCACCTTGTAGAGCCGTTGCCACCACGTGGCCCCGTCCACCTTGGCGGCCTCGATCATGTCCTCGCTGACCTGTGAGAGGCCGGCCAGGAGCAGCAGCGACATGAACGGCGTGGTCTTCCAGATCTCCGAGACCATGATCGCGAACATCGCGTGCCAGTGGTCGCCGAACCAGTTGGTGTTCGGGCCGATCCAGGGCAGCCAGCTGAACCAGCCGTTCACGAAGCCGTTGTTGAGGCTGAAGGTGAACTGCCAGGCGAGCGCGGAGACCACCGTGATGATGCCGTACGGGATCAGGATCGCGGTGCGCATGATCCCCCGGGCGAACACGATCCGATGCATCACCATCGCGAAGGCGAACCCGATCACCAACTCGATCGCCACCGTGACGACCATGATCAGCACGGTGTTGAGGGTGTCCTTCCAGAACAGGCTGTCGCTGAGGACCATCACGTAGTTGCCCAGCCCGGTGAACGACTTGTCGTCGGGGACCGTGAGGCGGTACTTGAACAGCGACAGGTAGAGCGCCTCGATCATCGGGTAGGCGGTGACCAACACCATCACGATGACGGCGGGCGCGACCAGCTTCAGGCCGAGCCGGTTCTCAGCGATCGCGCGGTCGCTGGCCCTCATCGCCGGAGTGGCAACGGCACTCATAGGAGCTTCCTTCCCTTGAGGACGTCGGAGATGAACTTCGCCGACTTCGCGGGCGTGCCTGACGTGACCGAGGTGGGCGAGTGCCAGGTCGACTGGATCGCGCTGGAGATGTCGCTCCAGTACGGAGTCACCGGGCGCGGTGCCGCGACCTTGAGGCTGCTGCGGAAGGCCTGGAGCAGGTCGGTCGGGTAGGCCTTCTTGAGCGCCGCGTCGTCGTACGCAGCGGTGCGCGCCGGCATGTTCCCGGTCTCGATCGCGTAGCGCACCTGGTTCGCCTGCGAGGTGATGCACCTCGTCGCGGCCTCCGCGTCAGAGAGGTGCTTGGTCGCCGCGTTGATGCCGATGTTGATGCCGCCGAGCGGCGGGCGCGAGGGCTTGCCCGCGACGGTCTCGGGATAGCGCGTCCAGCCGAGATCGTTGAACGTGTTCTTGTCCGCCTTGTAGTTGGCGTAGATGAAGGTCCAGTTGACCTGGAACGCGCCCTTGTCGGTGGCGAACGGGCCGAGCACGGTGCCTTCGTTGGACACCGAGAGATCGGGCTCCGCAGCCTTCGAGTGCGCCAACTCCTGGATCACCTTGGCTGCGTCCTCACCGGCCGGTGAATCGATCGTGATCTTCGCGTCGTCACCCTTGGTCGCGTCCTGGATGATGGAGCCGCCGGCACCGGCGACGAGGGCGTTGATCCACACCGAGTAGCCCTCGTACTTGTTGGCCTGCACGCCGACGGTGCCGCCGTTGTCGGCGGCGGCCTTGATGATCTGGTCCCAGGTGACCGGCTTGCTCATGTCGAGCCCGGCCTTGTTGGCGAACGACTTGCGGTACCACAGCAGTTGGGTGTTCGCCCACAGCGGCGCCACCGCCAGCTTGCCCGCCCACGTGGCGCCGTCGATCGCGCCGCTCAGGGTCGCCGACTTCAGTGAGGAGGTCAGGCTGTCGGGCAGGGTCGCCAAGAAGCC
This sequence comes from Marmoricola sp., assembly GCA_036384455.1. Classification (GTDB taxonomy): domain Bacteria; phylum Actinomycetota; class Actinomycetes; order Propionibacteriales; family Nocardioidaceae; genus Marmoricola. Next base: position 14,748 of record DASVMH010000022.1, read on the forward strand.
GGCGTTCGCGAATTCGCCGGTGAACACCGGGTCGAGGCTCATCAGGTCGATGCCGGAGTCCTTGGCAGCGAGTCGACGCGCCAGTTGGATCCGCTGTTCCGTCGCGTCGCCGGGGAGCTCCTGCACCTTGATCTGGTATTTGCTCGTGCTGCACCGGGCCGCGATGCCCGCCTGTCCGAACGGACCGTGGAATCCCGACGGCGGCGCCGGATCGGGGTTGATGTACCACGTCAGGGTCGGTTTGCCCGAGCTGCTGCCACATGCCGTCAGGAGGCCAGAGGCCAACGCCAGAGCCGCTGTCAGCGCCAGCGAGCGACGGCTCCAGGACCGCCGAGAACGGTCAGACAACATCGCGAACCTCCGAGTGTGCGCTACGTCACATATTCCACCTCTCCCGGATTTCCGCAACCCTCGACGGTGCGGGCCGGGCGTGTCGGAATAGAGTCCGTGCGTGAGCACTGGACCGGAATTCCGCTACTCAGACCTGCTGCCGATCGGCGCAGAACCGGCCGGGGCCGAGACCCCGTACCGCCTCGTCACGACCGAGGGCGTGTCCACGTTCGAGGCCGACGGACGCACCTTCTTGCGGGTCGAGCCCGAGGCGCTGCGCCTGCTGACCGCCGAGGCGATGCACGACATCGCGCACTACCTGCGGCCAGCGCACCTGCGGCAGCTGCGCAAGATCATCGACGACCCCGAGGCCAGCGGCAACGACCGGTTCGTGGCGCTGGACCTGCTCAAGAACGTGAACATCTCCGCGGGCGGCGTGCTGCCGATGTGCCAGGACACCGGCACCGCGATCGTGATGGGTAAGAAGTCCGAGGGCGTGATCACCGGCGTCGACGACGGCGAGCCGATCAGCCAGGGCGTGTACGACGCGTACACGAAGCTCAACCTGCGCTACTCCCAGATGGCGCCGCTGACGACCTGGGAGGAGAAGAACACCGGCTCCAACCTGCCCGCGCAGATCGAGATCTACTCGACCCCCGACCACGATGGGGTCCCCGAGTACAAGTTCCTCTTCATGGCCAAGGGCGGCGGCTCGGCCAACAAGTCGTTCCTCTATCAGGAGACGAAGGCCGTCCTGAACCCCACGAGGATGTTGCAGTTCCTCGACGAGAAGATCCGCTCGCTCGGCACGGCCGCCTGCCCGCCGTACCACCTCGCCGTCGTCATCGGTGGCACGAGCGCCGAGTTCGCGCTCAAGACGGCGAAGTACGCCTCCGCGCACTACCTCGACAACCTGCCGACCGAGGGCTCGATGTCCGCCCATGGGTTCCGCGACGTGGAGCTCGAGGAGGAGGTCTTCAAGCTCACCCAGTCCTTCGGGATCGGCGCGCAGTTAGGCGGGAAGTACTTCTGTCACGACGTCCGCGTCATCCGGCTCCCCCGGCACGGCGCCTCCTGCCCGGTGGCGATCGCCGTGTCGTGTTCGGCGGACCGGCAGGCGCTGGCCAAGATCACGCCCGAGGGTGTCTTCCTCGAGCAGCTCGAGACCGACCCGGCGCAATACATGCCCGATGCCGGTGTCGCCGAGGACATCTCCGGCGGCGAGGTGGTCTCGGTGGACCTCAACCGGCCGATGGATGAGATCTTGGCCCAGCTCTCGCAGTACCCCGTCAAGACGCGACTCTCCCTGACCGGCCCGCTCGTGGTCGCCCGCGACATCGCGCACGCGAAGATCAAGGAGCGCCTCGACGCCGGCGAGGAGATGCCGGAATACCTCAAGAACCACCCCGTCTACTACGCCGGTCCGGCGAAGACCCCCGAAGGGATGGCCTCGGGCTCGTTCGGCCCGACCACGGCGGGCCGGATGGACTCGTACGTCGAGCAGTTCCAGGCCGCCGGCGGCTCGATGATCATGCTCGCCAAGGGCAACCGCTCCAAGCAGGTCACCGAAGCGTGCAACGCCCACGGCGGCTTCTACCTCGGCTCCATCGGCGGTCCGGCCGCGCGGCTCGCGCAGGACTGCATCAAGAGCCAGGAGGTGCTCGAATATCCCGAGCTCGGCATGGAGGCGATCTGGAAGATCGACGTCGAGGACTTCCCCGCCTTCATCGTCGTCGACGACAAGGGCAACGACTTCTTCACCGACCCCTCCGGCTCGGTCACCGTCCCCCTCTCCGGCATCAGGGTCCGTTCGGCCGAGAAGTAGCCGCCGGCCCCCATGTAACGCGGGGTTATTGCTTGTGTACAAGGGCTGTGACGTCGTTTCCGCGCATCAACACCCCACTTACATCGTGCACGTGTTGGTACGCGGGGCGTCCTGCGCCTTGTACACAAGCCCGAGAGCTTGTGTACAAGGGCTGGGACGGCCGATCCGCGCACCAGCCCTCGTTCACAATGCCCACCTACGACGGCTGCTCCGTCGACTCCCGGGCGAGCAGCGCGTTGATCAGATCCACGGCCCCCTGGGGGTCGTCGACGGTGATCGCCAGATCGGCGGCACCGGTGCGGGCAATCACGAGCCCCGGACCCCGGCGTACGACGAGGGCGGTCCCGCGCCGACCGAGCCGATACCCCCAACCACCCCACTTCGTCGGCTCGATCTCCTGCGCCTCGACGGCCGCGATACCCGCCAGCGGGACCCGGACCCGCGGCCAGGCGACCGGGCCGAAATGCGCGGTCACGCCGTCCGCGTCGACCCTGACCTCGAGCGAGTGCAACCACACCGCGATCAGGCCCACCAGGCACACGAAGGCACCAGCGACGTGCCCGAGCACGAAGATCACCACGCCCGCGACAGCGACGACAAGACCGATGGCGAGAATCGCCTTCGACCGTGCCGACCCGAACCAACTCGCGCGCTCCCGCGGCGCCAGGTGGTAGGCAGGCTCGGCGCCGGCCGGGGTGAGGGTCGACACCGCCGGCGGCAGCAGCCACGCGACGGCATAACCGAAAGCCACACCGGCCACCAACGTGGCGACCGAGACGCCCCAACCCGAGCGGGCGTCGGCAGGAGCGACGCCGCGCCCCGCGAGCAGGACACTGATCCCGACCCCGCTGAGCACCCAGGTCCCACCGGCGAGCGCGCCGGCGAAGGGCCGCGCGACGGTCCGGCTGAACCAGATGGCAGCGACACCGGCCGTCGCCAGCAGTACGCACGCGACCCCGATGCCGAGGACGAATCCGCTCGTCGAGGAGTAGCCGTCGGGCTCTCCGCCGAGCCGGAAGTGGGTGGCGATCCGGGGACCGATGTCCCCTCGAGTGATCGCCCGGGTCGCGAAGAACGCGACCGGCGCGAGCGCCATCAGCGCAGCAGCTCCGGTCCGGCGCATCGTGACAGTCATGACATGGCCCTTCCGACCCGGTCGAGCAGCTGCTCGCGAGTCACTCCTAGACGAGTCGCCTGACGGACCAACTCGTCGATCTGGGAACGCAGTTCGGCGTGGCCGGACAGTTCGTGCGCGGCGCCGGCCCGCACCTGCGCACCGCGCCCCCGGCGGAGCTCGATGAGACCTTCGTCCCGGAGAGCGCCGTACGCGCGCAGCACGGTGTGCATGTTGACGTCGAGCGAGTCCGCGAGTGGACGCGCCGAGGGGAGGCGATCGCCGGGACCGAGCTCGCCCGAG
>DASVMH010000023.1:0-17141 GCA_036384455.1 Marmoricola sp.
ACTTCTGCCACGACGTCCGCGTCATCCGGCTCCCCCGGCACGGTGCCTCCTGCCCGGTCGCGATCGCCGTGTCGTGCTCGGCGGACCGGCAGGCGCTCGCGAAGATCACGCCCGACGGTGTCTTCCTCGAGCAGCTCGAGACCGACCCGGCGCAGTACATGCCCGACGCCGGCGTCGCCGAGGACATTTCCGGCGGCGAGGTCGTCTCGGTGGATCTCAACCGGCCCATGCCCGAGATCCTGGCCCAGCTCTCGCAGTACCCGGTCAAGACCCGTCTCTCCCTGACCGGCCCGCTCGTGGTCGCCCGTGACATCGCGCACGCGAAGATCAAGGAGCGGCTCGATGCGGGCGAGGAGATGCCGCAATACCTGAAGGACCACCCCGTCTACTACGCGGGGCCGGCGAAGACGCCCGAGGGGATGGCGTCCGGGTCGTTCGGTCCGACCACGGCCGGCCGGATGGACTCCTACGTCGAGCAGTTCCAGGCCGCCGGCGGCTCGATGATCATGCTCGCGAAGGGCAACCGCTCCAAGCAGGTCACCGAGGCGTGCAACGCCCACGGCGGCTTCTACCTCGGCTCCATCGGCGGCCCGGCCGCCCAGCTCGCCCAGGACTGCATCAAGAGCCAGGAGGTCCTCGAATACCCCGAGCTCGGCATGGAGGCGATCTGGAAGATCGAGGTGGAGAACTTCCCTGCCTTCATCGTCGTCGACGACAAGGGCAACGACTTCTTCACCGACCCCTCCGGCTCGGTCACCGTCCCCCTCTCCGGCATCAGGGTCCGCTCCGTCGAGCACTAAGGCGCCACGGTAGACCTGGCACGATGAACAGGGTGCCGACCGAGTACGAACAGCTGGCCCACGCCGCGTCGCCACGGGGCGACGTGGTGCTGCGGAAACGCCGACGCGACAGCGCAGCTCCGGTGATCGAGTTGCGGGTCAACGGTGTCTTCGTCATGGACACCGCCGAGACCTCGACGGAGGAGGCGCTCGCCTCGGCCGCGCTGGGCCTGGTCGAGTCCCCTCATCGCGTGCTCGTCGGCGGACTCGGGCTCGGCTTCACCCTCCAGGCCGTGCTGGCCGACCCCCGGGTCGGGACGGTGACGGTCGTGGAGATCGAGGAGCCGGTCGTGGCCTGGATGCGCGACGGGACCATCCCGCACGGTCCCGCGGTTCTCGCCGACGAGCGTCTCACCGTCGTGGTGGCAGACCTGGCGACCGCGCTGGACGAGGCCGACGAGAGCGGCCCGGCGTACGACCTGGTGCTGCTCGACGTCGACAACGGCCCGGGCTACCTGGTCCACGACCACAACCGTTCGCTCTATGAGGAGCCCTTCCTCGCCCGCGTCCATGACGTCTTGCGTCCGGGCGGGGCGGTCGTCGTCTGGTCCGCTGCGCCGGCACCGGAACTGATGAGGATCATGGAGGCGGCGTACGGGAACTGCTCCGAGATCGCCTACGACGTCCTCCTGCACGAACGCGAGGAACAGTACCTCCTCTACCTCGCCCGCCGAGTAGCGTCGGAGACATGAGGACACGCATCGAGCACGACTCCATGGGCGAGGTCGAGGTGCCGGCGGACGCCCTGTGGCGGGCACAGACGCAGCGTGCGGTCGAGAACTTCCCGATCTCGGGCATGACCATCGAGCCCGCCCTGATCGTCGCGATGGCGCGGGTCAAGCGTGCCGCCGCGATCACGAACGCGTCCCTCGGGGTGATCGACCAGTCGCAGGCCGACGCGATCGTCGCCGGTGCGGCGGAGATCATCGGCGGCGCGCACCACGACGCATTCCCCATCGACGTCTTCCAGACCGGCTCGGGCACCAGTTCGAACATGAACGCCAACGAGGTGCTCGCCTCGCTGGCCGCCCGGCGCGGCGTCGAGGTGCACCCGAACGACCACGTCAACGCCAGCCAGTCGAGCAACGACACCTTCCCCACGAGCATCCACGTCGCCGCGGCCGAATCCGTCAGCGCCGAGCTCGTGCCCGCGCTCGAACACCTCGCGGCGGCGCTGGCGCGCAAGTCCGACGAGTTCGCCGGGATGGTGAAGTCCGGACGTACGCACCTGATGGACGCCACCCCGGTCACCCTCGGCCAGGAGTTCGGGGGGTACGCCGCGATCTGCCGGATGGGCGTCGAGCGGATCGGCGCGACCCTCCCCCGCGTCCTCGAACTGCCGCTCGGCGGCACTGCCGTCGGCACCGGAATCAACACACCTCCAGGTTTCGCGACGGGTGTGATCGAGGAGCTCTCCCGCGACACCGGGCTGGCCTTCACCGAGGCGCGCAACCACTTCGAGGCGCAGGGCGGGCAGGACGCACTCGTCGAGTTGTCCGGGCAACTGCGCACGATCGCGGTCGGGCTGATCAAGGTCTGCAACGACCTCCGCTGGATGAGCTCGGGCCCGACCACCGGCCTCGCGGAGATCCACCTGCCCGACCTGCAGCCCGGCTCGAGCATCATGCCCGGCAAGGTCAACCCGGTCCTGCCCGAGGCGACCCTCATGGTGTGCGCGCAGGTGATCGGCAACGACGCCGCGGTGGCGTACGCCGGGGCGAGCGGAAACTTCGAACTCAACGTGATGATGCCGGTGCTCGCCCGCAACCTGCTCGAGTCGATCCGGTTGCTGGCCCACTCCACCCGCGTCCTCGCGGATCGGTGCATCGACGGGATCACTGCGGACGCCGACCGGATGCACAACTACGCGGCGTCATCGCCGAGCGTGGTGACGCCACTCAACCGCTTCATCGGCTACGAGGCGGCCGCCAAGGTGGCCAAGGCAGCCCTGAAGAGTGGCCGGACCATCCGCGAACAGATCCTTGCCGACGGTTACGTCGACCGCGGCGATCTCACCCTCGAACAGCTCGATGCGGCGCTCGACCTCGAGGGCATGACGCATCCGTAACGGGTCGACGCCTGCCGGTCGCCGGGCATAGCCTCAGCGCCGTGTCCGATCATGTGCAGAAGGCCGACTGGTTCACCGTCAACGTCCTCAACCGGTCCGTCTCGTGGCTGACCCGCCGCGGCATCAGCGTGATGGGCTCACGCGTGCTGGAGGTCAAGGGCCGTAAGAGCGGCGAATGGCGGCGTACGCCCGTCAACCTGCTGACCGTCGACGGCGCGCAGTACCTCGTCGCGCCGCGCGGCCACGTCCAGTGGACCCACAACATGCGGGCGGCCGGCGGCGGGCGGCTGGTGCTCGGGCAGCGGACCCAGGAGTTCACCGCGACCGAGGTCCCCGACGCCGAGAAGGCACCGCTGCTGCGGGCGTACCTCAAGCGCTGGAAGGCCGAGGTCGGAATGTTCTTCGACGGCGTCGGGCCGGACTCGACCGACGAGGAACTCCTCGCGATCGCGCCCCGGCACCCGGTCTTCCGGATCGTGACCGGCTGATCACTCGGTGGCGGCTACCCGCCGAAGCCGAGATAGGCGCTCGTCACCTCACGGACCTTGGCAAGGACCGTCGGGCTCACGTAGCCGCAACGCTGCCGGAGGTTCCGCCGGTGGACGGTCACGATCTTGTCGGCTTGGATCATCGACGGCTCCGCCAATCCGGTCTGCTTGTCGGCTGGGATCGGAACGCGGGTGAATCCGGAGGTCTGATCCGTGGTCACCAGCAGGACGGTGACGAAGTCGAGATCCGCGAACACATCACTGGTGACAACGAGGACCGGTCGCGGCTTGCTGGTGAGATTTCCTCCACCGCCGGCGAGTGTCCAGAGTTCGCCACGTTTGGGCGTGACGTTCATTGCCCGTTGACGGTCTCGGCCTGGACATCCTCGAGGAACTCAGCAGTGGCGTCGTCCGCGTCCGCCCTGTTGAGCGCCACGGCCTCATCCCGGATCCTGCGTGCGAATTCGGGGCTCGACACGTCGGGGACCCAGTAGCGCACTTCCTTGTATCCGCGCGCCCTCATCCGTGCACGATGTTCAGCGACCCGGCTTCCCATGCACCCGATGTTACACGTAACGGAACGGTACTCCACGTAACGAGGACACGGTCAACCGAGTCAGTCGTCCGCTCGCCATACGTGCGCCGCGGCGGTCATCAAGGCGACGAACTCCGCCTTTCCCCGCGTGTACGCCTCGCGATCATCCCGGTGCGCGGCGGCGAGCCCGCGCTTGAGCTCGGCGCGAGCGCAGCCTCATCCTGGAAGCGCGTCGCCCATCCGGGCTCATACGGCACGAGACGGATCTCCTCGTCCTTCATCGCCATGCCTCGACAGTACGAGGGATCGCGGCTCATTGATTCGCTCCGCGTTCACCAGGTAAGCGCCGAGCGAATCAATGAGCGCTGGGGTGGCGCGGCCCGCGCCGCAACCAGTGCGTGCCTGGCAAGGCCGAGGAGCGCAGGCGTGCTCAAAGCGAAGCGCACGTCAAGCGACGAGAACGCCGCCAGGGGCGTGCTGGGGTTGCGCGGGAGGTCAGTACCAGCCGTGGTGGGCCTTAAAGGCCCAAGCCGAGCAGGCGGAGCCGTAGCGGGCCTTGATGTAGCCCAGACCCCAGCGGATCTGGGTCTCGGCGCTGTTGGCCCAGTCGGGGCCGGCCGACGACATCTTCGAGCCGGGCAGGGCCTGCGGGATCCCGTACGCCGAGGAGTGCGGGTTGTCGGCGTGGACGTTCCAGTGCGACTCCTGCTCCCAGATGTTGTCCAGGCACTGGAACTGGGAGGACAGCAGACCGTACTGCGGCATCAGTGCCTTGGCCAGAGTCTTGGGGTCGGCGTCGCTGAGGTCCTCCGACCCGCTGAAGGCGCGACCGGACGAACTCGAGAGTGCGACCTTCTTGATCTTCGCGGCGCCCGCGCGGCGGTCGTCGGAGGAGCGCGAGGACTGCTGCTCACGTGAGGCGAGCTCCGCGGCAGTCATCGGTTTGATGGCACCGGACGCGCTCAACGCCACGGCCGCGTTGTCCATCGGGCCGCCGTCGACGAAGACCCCGGCCGAGACCGCTACGCCGGTCGCGGCGACGGCCACCCCGGAGAGCACCACGGAATTCTTGATCGCGGCGCCATTGACCAACGGCGGCCGCTCGGCCGCGTGGCGGCGGGCGGCGGGCTTCTCCGGTGCGTTCCGGTGCTTCGGAACGTACTTGGGTTTGGGCACAGGTCGACTTTCAGTGGGCGACGGGAGTGTCGATCGCGCGGGAACCGCAGGCAACAGCGCTCGGGGAAGCGGACACCACGATGACCGATTCTGCGGGGTCTTGCAAATCAAACGCAGATTTTCGTCACACGCCGTCGTGATGTCTTGTCCCCCGAAAGGGGGTCACATGGTCACGTGCTCCAACATCTCGGTGACCAGCGCCGCGATCGGCGAGCGCTCGGAGCGGGTCAGCGTGACGTGCGCGAACAGCGGGTGTCCCTTGAGTCGGTCCACGACCGCGACGACGCCGTCGTGGCGCCCGACCCTCAGGTTGTCGCGCTGCGCGACGTCGTGGGTGAGCACCACCTTGGAGTTGGCGCCGATCCGCGACAGCACGGTGAGCAGCACGTTGCGCTCGAGCGACTGCGCCTCGTCGACGATCACGAAGGCGTCGTGCAGCGAGCGCCCGCGGATGTGGGTGAGCGGCAACACCTCGAGCATGCCGCGGTCGAGCACCTCGTCGATGACGTCCTGACTGGTCAGCGCTCCGAGGGTGTCGAAGACCGCCTGGGCCCAGGGCGACATCTTCTCCGACTCACTGCCGGGCAGGTAGCCGAGCTCCTGCCCGCCGACGGCGAACAGCGGCCGGAAGACGACGACCTTCTTGTGCTGGCGCCGTTCCATCACGGCCTCAAGACCGGCGCACATCGCGAGCGCGGACTTGCCGGTGCCGGCGCGACCGCCGAGCGAGACGATCCCGATCTCGGGGTCGAGGAGCAGATCGAGGGCGATGCGCTGCTCCGCGGAGCGGCCGTGGATGCCGAAGGCCTCGCGATCGCCTCGGACCAGGTGCACCCGCTTGTCGGCGCGGACGCGGCCCAGCGCGCTGCCGCGTTCGGAGACGAGGACCAGGCCGGTGTGGCAGGGCAGGTCGCGGGCCTCGTCCAGGTCGATCACCTGCTCGTCGTACAAGACGTCGAGGTCGGCGCCGGTCACCTCGAGCTCGGCGGTCCCGGTCCAGCCGGTCTCGGACTCGTGCGCCTGCTCGCCGCGGTACTCCGCGGCGTCGAGGCCGACCGCCGACGCCTTGATGCGCAGGGGCAGGTCCTTGGAGACCAGGGTGACCCGGCGGCCCTCGTTGGCGAGGTTCCGCGCGACCGCGAGGATGCGGGTGTCATTGTCGCCGAGCCGGAACCCGGACGGCAGTGACGCGGGGTCGGTGTGGTTGAGCTCGACGCGGATCGTGCCGCCGTGCTCGCCCACGGGGACGGGCTCGTCGAGACGGCCGTGCGTCACCCGCATCTCGTCGAGCATCCGCAGCGCCGTACGCGCGAAGTAGCCGAGCTCGGGGTGGTGCCGCTTGCCCTCAAGTTCGGTGATGACCACGACGGGGAGCACGACCTCGTGCTCCTCGAAGCGGCGCAGGGCGCCGGGGTCGGCCAACAGCACGGAGGTGTCGAGCACGTACGTCCGCCGCGGGTCACCGTCGTCCGGGGCGAGTTTCGGGGCTTTCGCCGGAGCGGACTTGGTGCGGGTCCGGGTCGGGCTGGCTGCACGCTTGGCTGTGGCCACTGGGCATTCCCCTTCGGTGGACAGACGCGCGCACTCTGCGCCCCGGTCCGCTAGTTGTGCTCGGACCGGGTCTGTCCGCGGAGGCCTGAGTGCCTGCCTCCGCCTGGGTGTCGCCAGTGATCTCTCACCGAACTCCGTTCCCGTTGTTCCCGGTGCCACCGGATCTTCTCCGCCGACACCGGAAACGTACGACCGCCGGGGCACCGATCAGCGGCGACACGCCCGACCGCGAGGTGAACGCTGAATGGCGCTCAGACGCCGTGGCGGCGCTCGCGGAGCGCGTACGCACGGACGGCGCGCAGGAAGTCCACGCGCCGGAAATCGGGCCAGTACGCCTCGCAGAAATAGAACTCGCTCTGCGCGCTCTGCCACAGCAGGAAGCCGCCGAGGCGCTGCTCGCCGGAGGTGCGGATCACCAGGTCGGGGTCGGGCTGACCCTTGGTGTAGAGGTGCTCGGCGATATGCTCGACGGAGATGTTGTCGGCGAGCTCCTCGAGCGAGGTGCCCTTGCCCGCGTGCTCCTGGAGCAGCGACCGGACCGCGTCGGCGATCTCACGCCGCCCGCCGTAGCCGACGGCGACGTTGACGAGGATGCCGTCGACGTCGCGGGTGGCCTCCTCGGCGGACTTGAGCTGGGCCGCGATGCTGGAGGGGAGCAGGTCGAGCGCTCCGACCGGGTGGACGCGCCACCGCCCGGTGGCGGCGAGGCCGTCGACCGCCTCGGCGATGATCTCCAGCAGCGGTTCGAGTTCACGGGCGGGACGGTTGAGGTTGTCGGTGGACAGCAGCCACAAAGTGACCACCTCGACGCCGACCTCCTCGCACCAGCCGAGCAGCGGCTCGATGTTGGCGGCGCCGGCCCGATGACCCTCGGCGGTGTCGGCACCGAGAGCGCGCGCCCAGCGACGGTTGCCGTCGAGCATCACCCCGACGTGCTTGGGGATCCGGTCGGCGGGGAGCCGGCGCACCACGCGCGCCTCGTACGCGGGATAGAGCACCCGACGCAACCCGCTCTTCCAGTCGACCACGACAACAGATTACCGGCCTGGCATCGGTTTCCGCGGACGTACCGCTACCGGTCCGGCCGATCGTACGAACCTCTAACCTTGCTCCATGGGAGCCGACCGACCACGCCGCCGCGAGACCGCCCGTCTTGCGACCGCGCGACCGGCTCGAGCGGCATCGGACGCATTCGACCGGGCCAGCGAGGTCGTCGCCGACAAGCTCGCGGAGGTCAAGCCGAAGCTGCGCGGCTGGATGCATGCCGGGTCCGTGCCCCTGATGACGGCCGCCTTCGCGGTCCTGATCGTGCTCTCCCCCACTGCGATCACCCGCGTCGGGTCCGCGATCTTCGCGGCGAGCGCGATCCTGCTGTTCACCGTCTCCGGGATCTACCACCGCGGCACCTGGTCGCCCCGGCTGTGGGCGTTCTGGCGCAGGTTCGACCACGCCAACATCTACGTGCTGATCGCCGGCACGTACACCCCGTTCGCCTTCCTCTATCTCCATGGCGGCGCCCGCTGGACCCTGATCGGGGTGGTGTGGGGGTGCGCGATCGCCGGGATGGTCTTCAAGATCGCCAAACCCGACGCGCCGCGGTGGATCTCGACCCCGCTCTACATCGCGTTGGGCTGGGCCGCCGTCGTCTTCATCCCCCAGTGGATCGACGGTGCCGATGCGTTCCCGAAGTGGGTGAACATCACGGTGCTCACCCTCGTCGCGACGGGCGGGATCCTCTACACGCTCGGCGGCCTCGTGTACGCCGCCAAGAAGCCCGACCCGTCACCGGAGTGGTTCGGCTTCCACGAGATCTTCCACTCGTTCACGGTCGCCGCGTTCATCTGCCAGTACGTCGCGGTGTCGATCGCGACCTACCAGCTGCGCTGACCTACATCTTCAGGGTCATCCGCGGATCGGCGGCCGCCTGCAACAGCTGTTTCGCGGTGGCCGGCAGGGCGTGGATCGGCACGAGGGAGTTGTTGCCGAAGAGCTTGGTCTCCACGATCATCACGACCTGCTTGTCGGGGCGTGTGTAGTAGACGGCGAGCTCGCCGCCGCTGCTCTGCGTCACCCCGGCGGTGCCGTCGGCGAGCGTCAGCGGCGTGCAGGGGCGGCCGGGAAGCGCGACGCAATCCGGCGAGGCGAAGTCGTCGAAGCCGGCGTCGTCGTCGTGACCGGGCCGTGACACCTGGACCATGATCTCGCCAAGGCCCTTGCCGACCTTCCAGCCGAGTTTCGTGCCGAGCCCGCCGGTCCCCGACTGCTCGTTGGACACCTTGGCGTCGAGGTGTTTCCCGTCCGGATCGAGGACCGCGGCCACCGCGTCGCGGTAGCCGTCCAGGCGCCGGTCGAAGGTCATCTTGAAGCCGCCCGGCACCTCCTTCATGCTCATCCCCGGCGCCTTGTCGCCCTTCTTCATCGGCTTGAGGTACGCAGACGCGTTCCCGCCGCCGTCCGCCGGCGCGACGACGGTGCGCGCCGGAGTCGGGTCGTGCAGCAGGTAGCCGGTGCCTCCGGCGATGACGCCGACGGCCACCGCTGCGGCCACCCCACTCGTACGCCTGACGCGAACGCGCCGCCGGCCACGCACGAGGTCGTCCTCGGGGCGTACGCCCGGCACGGGCACCTGATCGGCCAGCCGCTGCATGCGCTCGGTGAGCCGTTCCTCCAACTCGGTGTTCATCTGATCCCCCTGATCTCATCGGTCAGCGCCTCCCGCAGCCGCGCGAGGGCGGCCGAGGTCTGGCTCTTGACGGTTCCTGTGCTGATCCCGAGATCGGCGGCGGTCTCCTCCACGGAGAGCCCCCAGTAATGACGGAGCACGACGACGCGGCGTTGGCCCGGTGCGAGCTCCCGAAGCGCGGACCAGAGCTCGTCGTGGTCCTCGGGTCCGGTGGGCTCCGGTGCGGGCCGGTCGGTCAGGTGCTCGACGGGATGCTCGCGGCGCCAGGGCCGACGCACCTCGTCGAGGTGGGTGTTGACCACCATCCGGCGCACGTACGCGTCGACCGCCCCCACCCGCTGCACCCGTCCCCAGCGCGGGTACAGCTTGGCGAGTGTGGTCTGGACGATGTCTTCGGCGCGGTCACGATCACCGCACAACAGGTACGCCGTGCGGAACAGTCGGGCGCGACGAGCCGCCACGAACTCCACGAAGTCCGTGTCGCGCTGATCCCGGCTCTGCCTGCCCACTGCTCTCCTCTCCTGACCCACCTTGCTCCGTCGTGATCAGTAACGGAACCGGGCCGAGATCGGTTGGCCGGGCGGCGGTCACGTTCGGCAGCGCTCGGTTTCGGAGCACGACCGCGCGGGTAGACCCCCCGGCATGACTCGGCACATCCTTCGCCTCCCGCTCGTCGTGGCCGTCGCCGCGCTGATCGCCTTCGCCTTCATGGGTCCGGCCAGCGCACAGACGTTCCGCGACCCCGCTCACGACGGCTCCTACTCCCAGAAGCAGGGCACCCTGCTGACGAAGATGGACATCTCGAGGGTGGTGGTGACCAATGGCAAGAGGGTCAAGTTCACGATGGGCTTCTACCACCTCACGAAATACAACTTCATCGACCGCAGCTCGGTGAAGCTCGGGATCGACACCAACGCGAAGCGGCCCGGCGCGGAGTACCGCATCTCCGGCAAGTACGGGAACATCTCCTACAAGAAGCACGGCCGCAAGGGCTACCACAACGTCGGATGCGTCGGCGGCAAGGTGCACCTGAGCTTCAAGCACGGTCGGATCACGTTCAACCTGCGCCGCGCGTGCATCGGGAACCCGCACCGGATCCGCGTCCGGCTCGTCACCGGGTGGATCAACCCCCAGGGCCACCGCGTGTGGGACACACTCCCTGCGTCCGCCGGATGGACCAGGTGGGTGCGCCACTGACGCCGGACACCTTCCGGGACTAGAACGTGTTCTCTAAGGTGGCCCCATGGCGACCACTGACGTACACGGAGATGCAGCGCCCGGTTTCGAGCCCCTGCGGGACCTGCTCGCCCGAGGGTTCGACGACGGCACCGAGGCGGGCGCGAGCCTGGCGCTGATCCGTGACGGCGAGGTCGTCGTGGATCTGTGGGGCGGCGAGGCCAAGCCGGGGGTCCCGTGGGCCGAGGACACGATCGTGCAGGTCTGGTCGGTCACCAAGACGATGGCCGCCCTGACCGCGCTGATCCTCGCCGACCGTGGTCAGATCGATCTGGATGCGCCGGTCGCGTCGTACTGGCCCGACTTCGCCGCCGCCGGCAAGGAGGGGGTGCTCGTCCGGCACCTGCTCGCGCACACGTCGGGGCTGGCCGGCTGGACCGACCCGATCACCTTCGAACAGATGCTGGACCTCGAGTACGCCGAGGCGGCACTCGCGGCGCAGGCACCCTGGTGGACCCCCGGCGACGGCTCGGGCTATCACATGATCGACTACGGCCACCTCGTCGACGGCCTCGTACGCGCCGCGACCGGGTCGCCGCTCGCGGACCAGTTCCGCCGACTCGTCGCCGAGCCGCTGGGCGTCGACTTCAAGATGGGCGTGCCCGACGCCGACCTGGTCCGCTGCGCCGACATGATCCCACCGCCGCCGGGCGGCATCGACGTCGAGGCACTTCCCGAGGGCAACATGTTGCTCCCGACCCTGGTCAACCCGCTCCTCGACATCGGTGGCGCGTGCAACACCACCCCATGGCGCAGCATCTCGGTCGCCGGCGCCAACGGCCACGGCAACGCCCGCTCGGTGGCGCGTGCCCAGTCGGTGATCTCCCACGGTGGAGAGGTCGACGGCATCCGGCTGCTGTCGCAGTCGATGATCGACCGGATCTTCGAGGTCCAGGCCGAGGGTCCCGACCGGGTGCTGCTGCTGCCGGCGAAGTGGGGCATCGGCTACAGCCTGCCGGTGCCGGTCTCCGCCCCGGCCGTACCCGATCGCGACCGGGTGTGCTGGTGGACCGGCTACGGCGGCGCGATCGTGGTCAACGACCTGACCAACCGGGTCACCTTCGCGTACGCGATGAACAAGCTGGACAACCACTTCATGTCCTCCCCGCGCACCGATGCGTACGTACGCACCACCTTCGACTGCCTGGGCCTCGCATGAGCGTCTGCATCATCGGCGCAGGGTGTTCGGGGATCACCACCGCGAAACGGCTCAAGGACTATGGCGTCGACTACGACCAGTTCGAGATGTCCGACGACGTCGGCGGCAACTGGTACTTCAAGAACCCCAACGGCCGCTCATCGGTCTACGAGTCGCTGCACATCGACACCTCGACGTCGCGGCTGGAGTTCGAGGACTACCCCGCACCTGCGGACTACCCGCACTTCCCGCACCACACGCTGATGCACCAGTACTTCCGCGACTACACCGACCACTTCGGGCTGCGGGAGGCCATCACCTTCAACACCGGGGTGGAGTCGGCGGTGCGTGGCGGCTCCTCGTGGGAAGTCACCCTGTCGAACGGCGAGACCCGCACGTACGACGACCTCGTCGTCGCCAACGGTCACCACTGGTCACCACGGCTGCCCGACTATCCCGGCTCGTTCGACGGCGTGCTGATGCACAGCCATGCGTACATCTCGCCTTTCGAGCCGGTAGAGATGCGCGGCAAGCGCGTGGTCGTGGTCGGCATGGGCAACTCCGCGATGGACATCGCCTCGGAGCTCTCCGCGCCGTGGATGGCCGACACGCTGTACGTCTCCGCGCGCCGCGGCGTGTGGGTGCTTCCGAAGTACCGCAACGGCCAGCCCGCCGACAAGGTGATGGCGCCGCCGGACATCCCCAAGGAGCAGGCACTCGCGGCCTCGCGAGAGCTGATCCGCGGACTGGTCGGCAGCATGTCGACGTACGGCCTGCCCGAGCCGGACCACGAACCTTTGAGCGCGCACCCGTCGGTGAGCGCCGACTTCCTGACGAAGGCCGGGTCCGGCGACATCCACATGCTGCCCGCGATCTCCCGCCTGGACGGCTCGACGGTGCACCTGGCCGACGGCACCTCCGTGGAGGCCGACGTGATCGTGTGCGCGACGGGATACAACATGGAGTTCCCGTTCTTCGCCGATTCCGATGTCGCGCTGCACCCCGACTCCGAGCACCGCTATCCGCTCTTCAAGCGGATGATCAAGCCGGGCGTCGATCACCTGTATTTCATGGGGCTGGCGCAGTCCTCCCCCACGATCGTCAACCTCGCCGAGCAGCAGTCGAAGCTGCTCGCCCGGCTGCTCACCGGCTCGTACGCCCTCCCCTCGATCGAGGAGCAGGAGGCGATCATGCGCGCCGACGAGGCCGCGCACCTCGAGCAGTACTACGACGCCCCCCGCCACACCATCCAGATCGACTTCGGCCGCTACTGCGTCGACCTGATGAAGGAGATCGCTGCGGGTGAGGAACGGGCGCGGTCAGCGCAGCACTAGCACGGCGATCGCGGCAACGACCACGACGATCCCGAGCAGCGCGAGCAGCCGTACGGACGCCCGCGCGAGCCACTCGAGCGCCTGATAGAGGCCGGTGAGCAGGAGCAGCAGCGCAGTCACGTGCAGGAGTACGGCGAGCGCCACCCCCGTGATCGCCCCGGCGACGACGAATCGTCCCCACGCGAGCGCGAGCACCAGCGGGATCACGACCGCGCCTGCGAGCCCTCCGACGATCTCGGAGCCGAACGACGCATCGCCCATCCACGGCAGGTTGATCCCGATGTCGAAGAGGTCGAGGGTCGCGAGGGTGCCGAGCACGACCACGGCGACCACGGTCAGTGCGACCGCACCCCGACGCCGCCAGACCTCCGCACGTGACCAGCCCGTACCGGCACCGCTGAGCATCGTCGCCGCGGTGACCGCCGACCACACGAGCCAGCGTCGGATCAGACCGGTGCCGGTGTCGAGCATGGCGGCTCGGAGCACGCGGTTGGCATCGGCACGGAGCACGGTGTGCCCGTCCGTCGAGACGTACGTCGCGGGCGTACCAGGGGCGAAGACGAGGCCGTCGTGGAGCAGCGCCGCCGGGAGGTACGCCCCGATCTTGGGCACCAGCCAGGTGAAGAGCCACGGCACCGAGGTCAGGTCGGTCTCGAACGTGTCGGTGTCGGTCGGGACGATCAACTCGCCGAAATCCCGGTCCCGGTAGGCGATCCTGCGCTCCATCGCGAACAGGTCCACCCCCTCCTCGAGGCGACGCAGCACGACCCGCGGAGGCGTGCCAGGGTCCGGCGGCTCGCCCGTACGCCCCCGACCGGCATCGACGCCCCCGTCGTAGAAGCGATCCGGCTCGGGCTGCATGCCTCGAGCCTGCCCGCTCCGGCACCTCATGTAACGCGGGGTTATTGCCTGTGTACAAGGGGCAGGACGCCCGCCCACCGCACTAACACCCCCATTACATGCGTTGCATGCGGCTCGCCAATCTGATTAGGTAAGCCTTACCTATTTGGAGGATCCATGGACACGTACGCCGAGCACGCCCGCAGCATCCTCGCCTGCGCGTCGGAGATCGAGATCAGCGTCGACGGTGAGCCGCTGGTCTACGACGACCCGATCGGGCTGCAGGACTGGTCCGGGATCCCCACGTTCGTGTGCCGGCCAGACAGCGCGCTCGCCCTCGCGAGCCACGACGAGCGCGAGGCCTGGCTGACGGTCACGAGTCCGCTCAGCTGCGACGAGTCCCTCCTGCTCGCGGGTCGGCTCCGGCACGCGACGACAGATCTGTGCGACTGCTGCGATGCCGAGCGCGCGATGGTCGTGATCGAGCTCGACCACGTGCTCCTGATGCGCCCGCGCGAGTGCACCCCGATCACGGTCGACAGCTTCTGCGACCCGAGCCTGCAGCTCAACCGCGGCTATCTGCGTCGTACCGAACTGCACATCAACGGCGCCCACGACGACCACCTCCGAGTCGCCATCGCGCGCCTCATCGATCAACCGTTGCGGACCATCTGCGGCGCCCGGGTGGCCGACCTCGGACCGACCGGTGTCGGGTTGCAGTGGATCGACGAGGACGGCGCCCACAGCGCAGAGCTCCGGTTCGACCGCGCCGCACGCGACGCCGACGAGCTCGGTCGCTTCCTCCGCCACGCACTGCATCCCGAGCTCTGCTGACCGCGGCGGCTCCCCACACCGCTCCTGGACAGGCCGTGGATGATGGGGGGCGTGAACCGCGGACCACGGACCCAGACAGTGCTGGCTGATCCTGCGAGAGCGGCGATCTTCCTGGTACTCACGGTGCGAGCCGGCGCCGAGGACGACGTACGCGACGCGCTCGCCGACGTCGCTTCGATCACCCGTGCCGTCGGCTTCAAGGTGCCGGAGGCCGACCTGACCTGCGTCGTCGGCATCGGTGCGGACCTGTGGGACCGGCTCTACGACCGACCACGACCGGCGGGGTTGCACCCGTTCGTCCCCCTTGCCGGCGACAAGCACACCGCGCCCGCCACGCCCGGCGACCTGCTGTTCCATCTGCGCGCCGCGCGACCGGACCTCTGTTTCGAGCTCGCCACCCAGCTCATGAAGACCTTCACGGGCATGGTCGACACCGCCGACGAGGTGCACGGCTTCCGCTACTTCGACGAACGCGACCTCCTCGGCTTCGTCGACGGCACCGAGAACCCCGAGGGCGACGACGCCGTTGACGCGGTCACGATCGGCGACGAGGACGAGGCGTACGCCGGGGGCAGCTATGTGATCGTGCAGAAGTACCTCCACGACATGGCGGCCTGGGACGCGCTGACGGTCGAGGAGCAGGAGCGCGTCTTCGGTCGGCACAAACTCAGCGACATCGAGTTCCCCGACGAGGACAAGGCGTCCAACTCGCACCTCACGCTCAACACCATCGAGGACGCCGACGGCAACGAACGCGAGATCGTCCGCGACAACATGGCGTTCGGGCGGGCCGGCGACGGCGAGTTCGGGACGTACTTCATCGGCTACTCCGCGACCCCCGACGTCACCGAGGAGATGCTGCGCAACATGTTCCTCGGCAAGCCGCCGGGCAATCACGACCGCGTGCTCGACTTCTCCACCGCGAAGACCGGCGGGCTGTTCTTCGTGCCGACCCAGGACTTCCTCGACGACTCCGCCGGCTGACGTATCCGCGCGCTACGCCGGAGAGAGATCGGCGGGGTCGGTGATCGGCCGCTCGCAGACCATGTTGCGGCACACGTAGAGCGCCGAACGGCCGTCGACCAATCCGCGTCCCTCGAGCAGTGGGATCGCCGGATCGAGGTCGCCCTCGTGTACGACGACGCAGACGGCCCCGGGCACCGCCCATGCGGCCTCGGCGAGCTCGTCGCCGAGATCGTCGTCGTCCGCATCCTCGGCGAGCACGACCACGAGTTCGACCGGCCCCGCGATCATCGACTCGGCCGCGGCCAGCGACCAGCCGGCGAAGCGCGGCGCCCGCTCGATCAGCGCCTTCACCGTCGCGAGTGCGGCCTCGGCCGTGGACCGGTGCCGGCCCGAACCGGTGAGCGCTGCGTACGTTGCCAGCGCGCGGATCATCGCGGACAGCCCGCTCGGGCTGGCGTTGTCGGACGGGTCGCGCGGACGGGTCACCAGCGTCTCGGCGTCGTCGGCGGTGTCGAAGAAGCCGCCGTCGGGTGCGGCGAAGTGCTCCAGCGCGACATCCAACAATGTCCCGGCGCGCTGCAGCCACTCCGCGTCCGCGGTCGCCTGGGCGAGCGCGAGGAATCCGTCGGCGACGCAGGCGTAGTCCTCGAGCACGCCGGCG
Organism: Marmoricola sp.; assembly: GCA_036384455.1. Classification (GTDB taxonomy): domain Bacteria; phylum Actinomycetota; class Actinomycetes; order Propionibacteriales; family Nocardioidaceae; genus Marmoricola. The sequence goes on from DASVMH010000023.1 coordinate 16,350, forward strand.
GGCTCGCCGACCACGCCGTCCCTCGACACCCGGCGGAGACGGCCGTCGACCCAGTGCGTACGCCACAGCAACTCGCCCGCCCGCTCGGCGGCGTCGAGGTATTCGTCGGCCTCGAGCACCTGCCCGGCCCTGACCAGCCCGGAGATCATCTGCCCGTTCCACGCAGCGACGACCTTGTCGTCCCGGGCCGGCCGCTCGCGCTGGTCGCGCGCCCGCGAGAGCTGCTCGCGTACGCGCACCCACCGGCCGTGCTCATCGGGATCCGCGCGCAACTGCAGGGTCGAGGCGCCGTCCTCGAACGTGCCCGCCCCGGTCACGCTCAGCAGGTCGGCCGCCCAGGCACCGTCCTCGGCGCCGAGCACGTCGGTCAGTTGCGCCGGCGTCCAGACGTAGTACGCCCCCTCGCGGCCCTCGGTGTCCGCGTCGAGTGAGGCCGCGAACCCACCCTCCTGCGTGCCCAGCTCACGGAGCACGAAGTCCGCGGTCTCCCTGGTGATCCCCTCGGCGAGCTCGCTGCCTGCGGCGACCCAGTCCGCATAGACCTTCAGCAGCAGCGCGTTGTCGTAGAGCATCTTCTCGAAATGCGGCACCACCCAGCTCGGGTCGACGGAGTAGCGCGCGAACCCGCCGCCGAGCTGGTCGTACATCCCGCCCCGCGCCATCGCCTCCAGCGTCCCCTCGAGCATCCGCGAAGCGGCCTCGGAGCCCGTCCGCCTCTCGTGCAGCCGCAGGAACTCCAACACCATGCTCGGTGGGAATTTCGGCGCCGTCCCGAAGCCGCCCCGCTCGCTG
>DASVMH010000024.1:0-2381 GCA_036384455.1 Marmoricola sp.
GTGCCGAACGCCGCCTGGGCGAGCTCGATGTCGACGCGTACGAGCGCGTCCTGCCCACGCCGCGACCGCGGGCGGGGGCCACGGTGGCCCTGCTGGCCGCCGAAGAAGGCGTCCATGATGTCGGTGAAGGAGAATCCGGACCCCTGGCCGGCCTGGCCGGCGCGCCCGAACGGGTCGCCGCCCAGGTCGTACATCCGACGCTTCTCGGGGTCGGAGAGCACCTCGTAGGCGGCCGAGACCTCCTTGAACCGCTCCTGGGTGTTCGGGTCCGGATTGACGTCGGGGTGCAACTGCCGGGCGAGCTTGCGGTACGCCTTCTTGATGGTGTCCGCGTCGGCGTCGCGGGCGACGCCGAGGATCTCGTAGGGGTCGTTCATCGTCACTTTCTCAATGGCTTGCTCTGGGGCTGGGTTGCTCAGGAGTCCTCGAGGATGCCTGAGACGTAGCGGGCGACGGCATGCACGGCCGCCATCGATCCGGGGTAGTCCATGCGGGTCGGGCCGACGACGCCGAGCGCACCGATCGGGTGCACGCCGGGGCCGTACCCGGACGCGACGACGGAGGTCCCGGAGAGTTCTTCGTACGGTCCCTCGTGGCCGATGCGGACGGTGACCGCTCCGCTCGAGGCCTCCCCGAGCAGCTTGAGCAGCACGACCTGCTCCTCGAGCGCCTCGAGGATCGGCTTGACGGTGGACTCGAAGCCGTCGCCGAACCGGGCGAGGTTGGAGGTGCCGCCGACGACCACGCGCTGGTCGGAGCGGTGGTTGGACATCGCCTCGATCAGGGCGGCGGTGACGACGGCCACGGGGGTGCGGTGCAGACCCTGCTCCGGCAGATCCGCGAGCGCAGTGACCGCCGCGCCGATGGTCTCTCCGGTGACCGCGCGGTTGAGCGAGGTGCGCAGGTCGGCCAGCGCGTCGTCGTCGAGGGGATCAGGCAGCTCCACGAGACGCTGCTCGACCCGACCCGTCGAGAGGATCAGCACGAGCAGCAGCCGGGTGTCGGTGAGGGCGACCACCTCGATGTGGCGCACGGTCGAGCTGGCGAGCGTGGGGTACTGCACGATCGCCACCTGCTGGGTGAGCTGGGCCAGGAGGCGGACGCTGCGGCGCACGACGTCGTCGAGGTCGTGTGCCTCCTCCATGAAGCTCGCGATCGCGCGGCGCTCCGCGGTCGACATCGGCTTGACCGTGGTGAGCCGGTCGACGAAGAGGCGGTAGCCCTTGTCGGTGGGCACCCGGCCGGCGCTGGTGTGCGGCTGCGCGATCAGGCCCTCGTCCTCGAGCGCGGCCATGTCGTTGCGCACGGTCGCCGGCGAGACGCCCAGACCGTGGCGCTCGACCAACGCGCGTGAGCCGACGGGCTCGCGGGTGGCGACGTAGTCCTGGACGATCGCACGCAGCACTGCGAGGCGGCGCTCGTCGTGCATGGCCACCTCCTCCACCGTCGGGCATCTGGCCTGGCACTCAGGCATCTGGAGTGCCAAGCCTACAGCCGTGACCCCCAGGGACCTCGCTCGTTGACCTGACAGTTGTCCAGTGTCCAGCCAGGAGCCCACCGCATGCGCGTTCGACTCGCAGCCGGCCTGGCGGTCGCCGCGATGGTGGTCGCCGCTGCGCTCAATGCGTGGCCCGCGCGCGCCGACGGCGCCGGGCTCAAGGTCGGCTACAACTTCCTGCAGAACACCATCGCCGCCGGCACCAAGACCGTCGCCCCGGGCGAGAACGACTGGTCCTGCAAACCGACCGCCGCGCATCCGCGTCCGGTGGTTCTCGTGCACGGCACCGCCGGGAACGCCGCGACGAACTGGTGGACCTACGCCGCGCTGCTGCACAACAACGGCTACTGCGTCTACGCCCTGACCTACGGCGTGGTGTCACAGGAGGCGGCCTCCCCGGTCAAGTTCGGCGGGATCGGCGACATCGTGACGAGCGCGAAGCAGCTCAAGACGTTCGTCGCGAAGGTGCTGGCCTCCACCGGAGCGGCCAAGGTCGACATCGTCGGTCACTCGCAGGGCACCTTGATGCCCAACTATTACGTGCGGTTCCTCGGTGGCGCGAAGTTCGTCGACCACTACATCTCGCTGGCGCCGCTGTGGCACGGCGAGGGCGGCGACCAGCTCGCGCAGCTCGCGGCGTACGGCGCGGCCTACGGCTTCCACGCCGACAACCTCGTGCCCGTCTGCGGTGCGTGTGGACAGATGGCCGCCGGATCGGCGTTCATGACCAAGATGCGCACGGGCCGGATCGCCGCCAAGGGCGTCAACTACACCAACATCTACACCCGCTACGACGACGTCGTGATCCCCTACACCTCCGGGATCCAGACCGGCTACGCCAACATGAAGAACGTGCTTCTCCAGAGCGTGTGCGCCAACGACT
>DASVMH010000025.1:0-3161 GCA_036384455.1 Marmoricola sp.
GCCGTATCGCAGCACGGCCTTCCGCGACCAGGTCGCACCGGTGAAGGCGGGGAATCCCGTGCCGTCGGAGGTGTCGACGAGGACGTTGCCCATCCACGAGGCGACCGCCACGTCGTACGCGGCCGTGTGCGCGAACGCCTCGGCCGCCAGGAGCTTGCGCTGCTCGTACGTGAAGCCGCCCTCGGAGAGTGCCGCGAGCACGTCCCCGTAACGCTGCGGCGAGGTGACGATCGCGACCGACGGGTGGTTCTTGGCAGCGGCGCGCACCATCGACGGGCCGCCGATGTCGATCTGCTCGACGCACTCGTCCGGACCCGCCCCGGACGCGACGGTCTGGGTGAACGGATAGAGGTTCGAGACGACCAGGTCGAAGGGCTCGACCCCGAGGTCGGCAAGCTGTTGCACGTGGGTGTCGAGACGGCGGTCGGCGAGGATGCCGGCGTGCACCTTCGGATGCAGCGTCTTCACCCGCCCGTCGAGGCACTCGGGGAATCCGGTCAGGTCCTCGACCTTGGTGACCGCGATGCCGAGGTCGGCGATCAGCTTCGCCGAGCCGCCGGTCGAGACCAACTCGACGCCGGCCGCGTCGAGACCACGGACGAGGTCCTCCAGCCCGGACTTGTCGTAGACGCTGACCAACGCCCGCTTGATGGCGACCCGGTCCTGTTGTGCCATGGATGCACTCCTCATCGATCGAACTGATCGAGGGCACCCAGGCGGACGATGCCTACTCACTCACTCCCCGGTGGTCACCCACCTGCGCCAGTCGTGATGGGCCCCAGCCTACCTAGTGCCGGCCACCGATCCGAACCCAACGGCCCGCGATCTCGAACCCCTCGCGGGCGAGCCTGCCGACGGCGTCGACGAGCATCGTCCGCTCCGCGACCTTGATCCGTTCGTGCAGCGTCTCGACGTCATCGTCGTCCTCCACGGACACGACGGTCTGGGCGACGATCGGGCCGGTGTCCACCCCACCGTCGACGACGAAGAGGGTCGCGCCGGTCACCTTGACGCCGTACGCCAGGGCGTCGGCCGGTCCGCTGGTGCCCGGGAACGACGGGCACAGTGCCGGGTGGGTGTTCACCACACGGCCCTCGAAGCGCTCCAGGAAGGTCGCTCCGACCAGCTTCATGAAGCCCGCGAGCACGACCACGTCCGGCGCGAACTGCGCCACCGCCTCGGTCAGCGCTGCGTCCCAGTCCGCGCGGGTGTCGTACTCCTTGAGCCTGCACACGAAGGTCGGGATCCCGGCGCGCTCGGCACGGGCCAATCCCTCGATGTCGTCACGGTCGGCACCGACGGCGACCACCTCGGCGCCGTACGAGGGATCGCCCGATGCGTCGAGGAGGGCTTGCAGGTTGGTGCCCGCGCCGGAGACGAGGACCACCAGACGGGCAGTCATGAGGGCAAAGCTACCGGCGGGCTCGGCGCCGCTGGACGAAGGCCATCACGAGCCCTCCGAGAAGACCACCGATGCCCATGCCGCCCACCAGGACCACCAGGGTCTGGCCGAGCGGTGCGCCGATGTGCGCCATCCGGCCGGTGCCCATGGGTCCGCCGGCGAATCCGATCAGGATCCACACACCAAGAGCGCCGCACACGCCCGAGGCGAAGCCGCGCAGGGCCGCGGAGTCCCACGCGGGCACGGCGTAGTGCGCCTGTGCGAGACCGGCGCCGACGGCCGCGCACACGATCGGCACGGCGTACACGCACGCGAGCCAGGCCGGCGGGGTGCCGTCGCTGGGCAGCGCCGCGAGCAGCGGGAAGGCCGGCAACGGCCCCAGAGTGACGGTCGAGGCGGTGACGGTGGTGCCGGTGCCGACGGCGAAGCCGGGTCCGGCCAGGTAGGCAACGCCGAGCAGGGCGGCATTGGGGACCAGCGTGGCAGCGGCGAGCAGCACCATCAGGGCGTTGCCGAACGACAGATCCAGATCGGTGAAGACGTTCGCGGTCTGGTTGAACGAGACGGCGAGGGAGACCGCGACGAGGACCGCGCCCGCGACGACGAGCAGAAGCGCGCCAGTGGCGGCACCACGCAGCACCGCACGCACGTGTCCCGGGACCGACTCCCACCATTGCAACGCCCGGCCGCTGCCGACGGCGACACCCGAGCCGACGCCGAGCACGCACACGATCGCGGAGCCGAGGATGGCCTGGCCGATGTTCACGTCGGCGTCGCCCCGCGACGCCACCAGGGCGATCACGATGGCGGCCATGACGTAGGCGGCGACGCCGGCCGCGAGCGCACTGCCGAGTCGGCGATCGTCCGGGACGTACGACAGGGTGCTTCCCGCCCTGCGTCCGCAGCGGTGGCCGAAGGCCAGGATGAGTGCCGCCAGACCGATCGGGGTGATCCCGAGGGGCACCCCGCCCGCGCTGACCGTGGCACCGTGTCCGAGCAACCATCCGTCCGCGCCGATACGCAGGGCACCCGTGGCCTGCCCGTGAGCGCCCGCGTCGGCGAGATACCAGCCGACGAGGGCGACCACCATCGCGACGAGCAGTGAACCGCCGATCGCCCTGGCGACCGCGACGACCACGGTCACCGCGAGCGGCCGGCCCTCGTCCTGAGGATCGTGGAGCAGGATCCGCCCGGGGCGGCGGATCAGGACCGTGGTTTCGTCACTCATCTCGCTGCTCAGTCTGCACACAGCCCCCTCGGTTCTGCAGGCGCCACGCGGGTAGCGTGGGCGCCGACATGCAGCCCGAGACGCCTTCCCCCGACGCCCGCGCCGATGACGGCGGCGAAGGCACGCCAACGTCTCGTCGCAGATCGACCGGCGGCCGGCGCCGGGTCCCGTCGCGCCGTCGCGCGACCACGAACGACGAGGCATCTTTCGACGACTTCTACCTCAGCTCCCGCAGACGGGTGCTCATGCAGAGCCTTGCGCCCACGGGCGACCTCGACGTCTCGCGCAGTGCCGTCCGCGACGCCTACGTCGCCGCGTACCACCATTGGCGCAAGGTCGGGCAGATGGCCGACCCCGAATCGTGGGTGCGGCCGCAGGCGTGGGGACGCGCCCATCGCCGTTCCCGGGTACGCCCCGCGCATCGGCCCAGGGCCGCGACCGAGGAGCAGATGCAGGTCCTCGACGGGTTGTCCAAGCTCTCCGACACGCAGTTGCGCACCCTGCTCCTGGCCCATCTCGCCGCACTGCCGA
>DASVMH010000026.1:0-4594 GCA_036384455.1 Marmoricola sp.
CTCGAAGGCGATCTTCGAGGACCAGCTCGAGGCCGTCGAGGCCACCAGCCAGTCGAAGGGCTACGAATACACCGACCTGGCGCTGCTGACCGACGGTCTGCGGTCGGAGCGCGAGCAGGGCATCACCATCGATGTCGCCTACCGCTACTTCGCCACCCCCAACCGCAAATTCATCATCGCGGACACGCCCGGCCACGTGCAGTACACCCGCAACATGGTCACCGGCGCCTCCACCGCCGACCTGGGCCTGGTGCTCGTCGACGCCCGCCAGGGTCTGACCGAGCAGTCGCGTCGACACGCGGTGCTGCTGTCGCTCCTGCGCGTCCCGCACCTGGTGCTCGCGGTCAACAAGATGGACCTGGTCGACTTCGACGAAAAGGTGTTCCAGGACATCTACGCCGAGTTCACCTCCTTCGCCACGAAGTTGAACATCCCCGACCTCGAGGTCATCCCGATCTCGGCGCTGCAGGGCGACAACGTGGTCGAGCGCTCGGACAACATGAAGTGGTACTCCGGGCCCACGCTGATGCATCACCTGGAGAACGTCCACGTGGCCTCCGACCGCGACCTGGTCGACACCCGCTTCCCCGTGCAGTACGTCATCCGGCCCAAGTCGGACGACTTCCACGACTACCGCGGCTACGCCGGTCAGGTCGCCGGCGGCATCCTCAAGCCCGGCGACGAGGTCGTCGTGCTGCCGTCGGGGCTGACCAGCAAGATCGCCGGGATCGATCAGTTCGACCAGGAGATCCCCGAGGCGTACCCGCCGATGAGCGTCACCGTCCGTCTCGAGGACGACCTCGACGTCTCCCGCGGCGACATGATCGCCCGCGTCAAGAACGCCCCGGCCCCGAGCCAGGACATCGATGCGATGGTCTGCTGGATGACCAACGAGCCGCTGCGCCCGCGCCAGAAGCTCGCCATCAAGCACACCACCCGCACCGGTCGCGCCCTCGTCAAGGACGTGCAATACCGCCTCGACGTCAACACCTTGCACCGCGACGCCGACGCCGCCGAACTCGGCCTCAACGAGATCGGCCGGGTCCAGTTGCGCACCACCGTGCCGCTGTTGAGCGACTCCTACTCGAAGAACCGGACCACCGGTTCCTTCATCCTCATCGACGAGGCCACCGGCGTGACGGTCGGCGCAGGAATGATCAACTGAGCCCACTGCTCTAGGCCAGTTCGAGCGAAGATCCGCCGCAATCGCGGCGGATCTTCGCATTCTTGAGAAATCTGTCGCAGGTCGACATTACGGTCCCTTCCATACTCCGCTTCAGGGGCACGCGCCGGGTGGCGCGATCCTCGGGTCCCGGGCGGGTGCCCACCGAGGAAGGAACCCACATGTCCGACAGTCAGCCCAAACGTCGCCATTCGTCGGCGATCGTCGCGATCGCCGTGGGCGTCGCGTTCGTCATCGGCTCCGGCGGCGGAGCGTACGCCGCTCACAAGATCCACGGCAGTGACATCGCCGCCCACGCGATCAGCTGGAGCAAGCTGACCCTCGGCCTGCAGAAGAAGGTGAACAAGCCCGGCCCCAAGGGTGCGACCGGCAAGACCGGCGCGAAGGGCGCCACCGGCGCGAAGGGCGCCAAGGGTGACACCGGTGCGACCGGTGCGACCGGCGCGACCGGCGCACAGGGACCGAAGGGCGACACCGGAGCCACCGGCGAACAGGGGCCGAAGGGCGACACCGGAGCCACCGGCGAGCAGGGACCGAAGGGCGACCCCGGCACCGACGGCACCAACGGAACCGACGGCACCAACGGAACGGATGGCACCAACGGGACCGACGGCACCAACGGAACCAACGGCACCGACGGAGTGACCAACTACTACGTGACCAACCGCACCGTGACGGTCCCAGCCGGCGAAACGCTCACCTTCACGCGTACGTGTGACAAGTTCACCAACTCGTACGCGATCTCCGGCGGCGTGACGACCAACAGCGGCACCGACGGAGGCCTTACCGCCAACCCCGGCGACGTCGTGATGCTCGCGAGCGGGCCGGACACCGCCTACGACCAGACCGTCTCCGGCGCCACCAGCCGGACGGTGACGACGGGCTGGACCGTGACGGTGAAGAACAACGGCACGACGAGCCACGCTTTGCTCTTCTGGGCCACCTGTGCCTCGATGGCCGACGTCCCACCGGCCAGCTGAGGCCCCACAGGCCCCAGCCACACCCCAAACAGACGGGGGCGCGCCAGTCGGCGCGCCCCCGATCTGCGTTCTCGGCCGAAGAAGTCAGACCACGTTGACCAGCCGCGAGCTCAGCGCCCGCGACGGGGGCACGTAGACCTGGGCCACCTCGCCCAGGCCGTACACCTTGGCGCCGCGGTCCTCGGGCGCCAGGTAGAGCGATTCACCGCGGCGCAGCGCGAAGCCGTCGGTGCCGTCCATCGCGACCCGGACCTCGCCTCCGGTGCAGATCAGGACGCTGCCCTCGGAGCGGACCAGCTCGACGCCGTCGGGCGCCGCCGCCGAGATCTGCGTCACCGCCAAGGTGAAGCCGCCGCCCGAGGGCGAGAACACCTCGGTGTCATAGTCGATGAAATCGGGCGTGACCCGGGCGACCCGGGCCATGCCGCTCTCGAGACAGGCCACCAGGCCCGGGGCGTCGATGTGCTTGTCGGTCAGGCCGGCGCGCAGCACGTTGTCGGAGCTGGCCATCACCTCCAGGCACAGTCCCCTGAGGTGGGCGTGGATCACGCCGGTCTCGAGGTACGCCGCCTCGCCGGGCTGCAACGTCATCCGGTTGAGCATCAGCGAGATCACCACGCCGACATCGTCGGGATGGTGCTCGGCGACCTCCACCGCGGTCTGGTAGGCACGTTTGATGTCGAAGTCGACAGCACTGAGCCGCCGACACGCATCGACGATCTCGTGGACATCGGAGGGACTCACGCCGCCCTCGAGCAGCCCTTCGATGAGGCGCACGATCGTGGCGAAGCCGGGATCGGCGCGCAACTCGTCGGACAGCTTCTGACTCAGCGTCGTGTCGAGCGGGCCCAGCACCCGCAGGATCTCGGCGCTCGGGCGGAAACCGATCAGGCTGTCGAAGGTGCTCAGCGCATAGACCATCTCGGGCTTGTGGTTGGGATCCTTGTAGACCCGCTCGGGGGCCTCCAGCGGGATCCCCGCCTCCTCCTCGCGGGCGAAGCCGATCTCGGCCTGCGAGCGCGACGGGTGCACCTGCAGCGACAGCGGCCGCTCCGCCGCGAGCAGCTTGACCATGAACGGCAGGTCCCCGGCCACCTCGGCCAGTGGCCGGGTCCGGCCGTCGTCCTCGAGCACCGAGGACGGACTCAGCGGGTGCGTGCCGATCCACAGCTCGGCGACCGGCCGGGTGTCGCCGGGGTCGCCGACGAACTGTGGGATCGCCGTCGGCGACCCCCAGTCGTAGTGCTTCACGCCGTTGCGGAGCAGATGCATGGCTCCACCGTATTGCGTGCGAGGGCCGAGGCGGGCGACCGGTAACCGTCCACAGGGCGATCTGCGTCAGCCTTGTCCACAGGTCTCGGCGCGACGACGCGGCGGCTTCCCGCTGGCACCTAACGTGCTGGTCAACCCAACCCGTCGCAGGCACACTGGAGGAGTGATCGCGTTGGACATGCAGACGTGGGCATCGATCGCGACCGTCATCGCGACCGGCATCGCCCTGGTGACGTTCATGTCCAAACGGTTCGAGCAGCTTGAGGCGCGCATCGACAAGGTCGACGCCCGTCACACCGACCGCATCGACAAGGCCGAGACAACCCTCGGCGACCGCATCGACAAGGTCGAAACGACCCTCGGCGACCGCATCGACAAGGTCGAAACAACCCTCGGCGACCGCATCGACAAGCTCGACACCACCCTCGGCGACCGCATCGAACAGGTGCGGCAGGAGGCCAAGGCCGACAACGAGGCCACCCGCGCCGAGATGCGTCAGCGCTTCGGCGAGGTTCGTGACGACCTGAACGACATTCGCGCAGGCGTCCGCGCCCTCGAGCAGCGCTTCTTCGAGATCCTGCTGCCCCAGCGGCCGGCACCCACCGGCACCGACGACAGCTGAGTCGCTAGTCGCGCAGCGGGCGCACGTGCAGACCCACTTCGGGGTCGACGAGCACCTCTTGCGCCGCGACCAGGCCACCGGCATCGAGTTGCGCGTCGAGGGGGACGTTGCGCTTGATCAGGCCGAGGGCGATCGGGCCGAGCTCGAAATGGCGGGCCGACGAGCCGACGAAGCCGACCTCGCGCTCCCCCATCCGAAGCGGCGCACCGACCTCGGGCAGCGCGTTCTGCGAGCCGTCGAGGTGCAACAGCGTCAGTCGGCGCGGCGGCCGGCCAAGATTGTGCACCCGCGCCACCGTCTCCTGTCCGCGGTAGCAGCCCTTGTCGAGGTGGACCGGCGCGCTCGGTGCGCCCGTCGACTCGGGGACCCACCCGACCTCGTTGGGGATCGTGCGGGCGTCGGTGTCGAAGCCCAAGCGCGGCTCGCCGCGGGCGATCCGCAGCGCGTCGTACGCCCACAGCCCCGCCGGCGGGCCGGCCGCCTCGGCGTACGCCTCCAGCCGATCGCGGTCGATGACGTCGAACTTGCCGGACGGTC
>DASVMH010000027.1:0-7410 GCA_036384455.1 Marmoricola sp.
GTCGCCGCATCGACGGGCGCGAGATCGCAGCCACGGCGCGAGACGATCGCGAAGTCCTCGGCCACGACGCCCCCGGCACGCGTGTCCAGCACGAGCGGACTGTCCGCCGGCCCGTACGCCCAGTCGGACCCGACGAAGCGATAGCGATCGATGTTGAGGTTCAGACCAGCCGACGCACCCGGCTCCAGCAGCCGAACGCGGCGTAAGCCGTGCCGTCGAACGGCCTCGAAGATGCCCAGCAGCAGGCATGCCGACCGGCCGACCTCGTTGGTCTGCGGTGGGCTGTCGAGAGCATCGTGGAGCTCGTCCCGGTGCGTTGCGAGCACCGGCGCCAGCACCTGCCAAGCGGCTCCCGACGCCGGCGGCGAGTCGGGGTCGTCGAAAAGCGGGGCCAGACCCGGGGCGTCCCCGCGCAACACGATGCGTTGCAGGCCCGCCAGCAGACGCAGATGGATGACGTCCGCGCGGGTCGCGTCGAGGTGGTCGCGCGTGATCTCCGCAGTCACGCCACCGGCGTCGAGATCGTCCGCCAGGACGTCGAGCAGGACACCGTACACGTGGCCGTACCCCCTGAAATGCGCCCGGAACTGCTCGGGGAGCGACGGGTCCTCGGCCATGGAGATGACCCTAGTCCGGCGAAGTCCTACGATGACGTCGTCCGCACTCGGGTGACGGGAGAGCTGAGTGGAAGCGTCGTGGCGGAACCTTCCTGGCGTGGCGCGGTTCGCGGCTCTGCTCCTGTGGCGACACTGGCCGGCGATGTTCGCCCTCGCGTTCGCCGGCGTGGCCGTACGCAATGGCGCGATGTGGGCCGCGATCAGGATCAGTGACTGGAACTCCTTCGTCGCCCAGTTGATCCTCCTCGTCGTGCCGCTCGGCTACCTGCTGCCCGTCATCGCGATGCTGCACCTGAGTCGCAAGGAGCTTCCGAACGTCCGCGAGCTCGACCGGCGGGCCGCGGGCGACGGACACCGCAGGGAGCGGCAGCTGCTCGAGATCTCCGCCAGCGTCCTGGTGCCCTTCCTGGCCGTGTACGTCACGTACGAGCTGCTCAAATCCGACCGCCTGACCTTCCTCAACAACGCGGCGTTCGAGGAGCACAACCACTTCTCCGTCGGCTACCGCGCCGACTTCGGAGCCCGCCTCGGCATCTACAGCGTCGCCACCGTGCTCGCGATCGTCGCCGTGTCCTGGGTCGCCCGGTGGGCCGTGGGACGGTTCGAGAAGCGGTTCACCTTCTTGTGGCTCACCGTCATCGGTGCGCTGATCGAGGTCTACTGGACCGGCCAGGTCGCCCGCAACGTCGACTACGGCCGTTACGAGCTGCTCGACTGGATCAATGATCGGCGCGCGGCCGTATGGGTCACCGACCACTGGGACGAGCTCATCGGAAAACTCGGCTGGTTCGCCCACCCGATCGCCAACGCAACGACCTGGCTGTTCGGAGTCATCGGCTCCCTCGACGCGGTGATCGTGGTCCCGATCGGTTGGCTCACCGTCGCCGCGATCGTGCTCGGCCACGACCTCGAACCACCGGAGCCGACCCAGCCCGCCGAACCCGTGAAGCCGACGCGGTGGCGCCGGATCCGCACGTTGCTCCTCGACCTCGTCGCCGACGTCCGTTCCCGATGGAAGGCGTTCGCCCACGGCCTGCGCCTGCTCGCCTCAGCCGGCCTGGTGCCGATGCTGACCTTCGCGGTGCTCTTCCTCCTGGTGATCCGCGTCCCCTACCTCGTCAGCGTCGCCATCCGGAGCATCATCGGCCCGATGGACACCACGACGTGGCTGGCCTTCTCGCCCCACGAGGATGCGATCGGCCTCTCGATCGCGATGGTGTTCACGGCCTGCCTGCTGGCGGCGGCGACCGACTGGCTGCTCACCGCACGGCTCGGCACCGCTCAGGACGACGCTGCCGGGTCCACCGCCAACGTCACGTAGCGCGGCTTCCCGTATGTCACACGGACAGCCCTGATCCGGGCGCTGGACGGCGCCAGGACGATCGGGTCGACGGTCCACGTGCGTCCGCGAGGAACATCCGTCGGAGTGATCCCCGTCTCCGGGTCCGGCTCCGCCACCGGCAGGCACAGGTCGGACTGATTGATCTGGTCGTCCACGTTGCCTCCGTAGACGGTGCCGTCGGACCCGACCAGCATCACCTCGCAGTACGCCATGTCCTGATCGGTCGCTGCTTCGAAACTGAGATGGACGAGGTAGGCGGTCACCCCGGCCGGTACGGGCAGGTCGCCGGAGTCCTGCGGGATCGAGTCCGTGGTGCTCAGGCCGTCGGCGCGCACCCGATAGCGGTGGTGGATCCGCTGTGTGAACGTGGCGTACGACTCGTCCACGTGCGCCCATCTCCCGACGCCGGCGGACGCGATCTCGTGGTGATATCCGCTGTCCCACCACATCGTCTTCAGCCGGTACGACGACGCCGCCAGCATCGCCACCAGGGCGATCGGAAGCACCACCAACCACCAGCGGTTGACCCGCCACCAGCCGCTCATCGTGACACCGCCTTCGGCGCTGGGCTCGGGGTCAGATCCGGGGGCGTCAACTCCGTCATCGACGCCTTGTAGGAGTCGTTCGTACGCCACATCCGCGCGGCCTCGGCGGCGTGGATCCCCAGGTCGATGTCGGCGACGTCGTCGCGTCGTTGGAACGCGCCGTCGTTGTCGTACGGCGCGAGCGAGAACTGCAGATGTGCCCCCTCCAGCGCTTGGCGGGGCACGTCGTAGCAGATCAGGGCGTACGACGGCACACCCGCGCGCCCTTTGATCGCAGTCGCGCAACCACCTCGGACCGTCGGGACGTAATGGATGCCCGCGGGGTCGACGAGGTCGAGCCCGACGTAGTTCTGGTCCGATCCGCGGCCCACCGCGGTCACCGCGAGGACGAGGAAGACCCCGGCCGGTGCCGCTGCCGTGGTGTGCGTCGTCAGGGCACGGGCGGCGCGGACGTCGGTGACCGTGACGTCCGCGAACCGCAGCCGCACCCGCTCGCCCACGTCGCCCCGATGGACGAAGGACGCCGCGTCGACATGGTCCAGCGGGATGTGGTCGGAGATCAACCGGCCGACTCCCATCGCAACGAGAACGATCACAACGACGCCGAGACGGCGTAGCCAACGCCGCGTCACTTCTTCACCTCGACGGGAACGGTCGCGGTGGCCAGGGCGTCGTCCATCAACCACCAGGTGTGGTCGTCGAGGGTGAGCGGGTCCTTGTCTCGATATTCCTGGCGGGCGATCCGCAGCCGCGCATGATCACCGGTCCACCCGGGCTGCTGGTCCCACACCAGCGCGACGAGGTACGACACCCCCGGGTTGATGCTGCCGCTCAGAGTCGTCGAGTCGTCGACGTCGTACATGTCTGGCGTTGCGGCGCTACCGTCGGTGTCCGGCGCGACGCCTGCGTCCTGCACGGTCAGGGCCCTGGTCAGCTCGATCACCGGCTCGGGTCGCTCACCCGGATTCGACACCCGGGCCTCGATGACGAAGAGCCGACCTCCCTCGACCGACGGCTTGGCCGCCGGCTCGAGGTCGCTGACCGTCACCGCCTTGACGAACGTGAACCGGAACGGTCCGACCATCAGCGGCTTGTCCACCGAGACGTGTTCGGGCGGCACGTCCGCCGCCGACCGCAGACCGCCGAACGGGGCCGTCACGAGCAGCGCGACGCCGGCGAGCGCACCGAGCTTCTGGCTCCGCGGGCGCTTGACGACGAACGTCGTCGCCGCGGAGGTCAGGCGCCCCGCCCGCCCACGGGGCCGCTCTTCGGCTTCGCTCACGCCCGCAAACTACCCAAGACGGACGTCGGCTAAGCCTCCCAGCACGGCGGATGCCGGTCGGCCCACGGTGCCGCAGCCTCGACCTGCGCCGCGAGGGAGAGCAGCCCCGCCTCATCGGCAGGTCGGCCACCGAGCATCACCCCGACGGGCACGCCGTCCGGCGTCCAGTGCAGCGGCAAGGAGACAGCCGGGCTGCCGGTGACGTTCCACATCGAGGTCCACGGGGTGAAACGGGTCTGCGCGTCGAAGTCCTCGGCCGGATCGTCGTCGTTGCGCAGCGCCCCGACGGGCAGCGGCCGCGACGCGAGGGTCGGGGTGAGCACGGCGTCGTACGCCGCGATCGTCTGCAACACCCCGGCTGCGATCCGCCTCATCTCCCCGAGCGCCAGACCGAATTCGGGTCCGGTGACCGCCTCACCGCGTTCGCCCAGCCAGCGGGTCAGTGGCCGCAGCCGTGCTCGCTGCTCGGCATCGAGCGAGGTTGTCGAGAGGCCGGTCAGCACCGCCCAACAGGTCACGAAGGTGGGCACGGCGTCACGACTCATCGGCGCCGGGATGTCGACGACCTCGTGACCGAGCGACTCCAGGAGCCGACTGGCGTCCTCCCACGCGGTCACGCACTCGGGATCGACCTCCACGTCAGCGAGCACCGGTTCGATGAACCGGGCGATCCGCAACCGACCCGGGTCGTGATCGCATGCGGCCAGGAAGGTCGACTCCGTGGGTGGCGCCCAGCTCGGGTCACCGACCGCGGGGCCGGCAAGCACGTCGAGGAACGCAGCCGCGTCACGGACGGTACGCGCCAGTGGACCTCCGGTCGCCAGACCGGTGACCTCGCCATACATCGGCGCTGCGCTGACCCGGCCGCGGCTCGGCTTGAGGCCGACGATCCCGCAACAGCTCGCCGGGATCCGGATCGAGCCCCCGCCGTCCGACCCCTGGGCGACAGGCACCAGTCCTGCGGCCACCGCCGTGGCCGCTCCCCCACTCGAACCCCCGGCCATCAGCCGGGTGTCGTAGGGCGTCACGGCCGGCGGGGCGACATCGGACTCGGTGTAGCAGGGCGATCCGAACTCGGGGGTGTTGGTCTTGCCGAGGCTGATCATCCCGGCCGCCTCGATCCGGAGCACCATCTCGTCGGAGATCTCGGGGATGTAGTCACGCATCAGCGCGGACCCGAACATCGTGCGTACGCCCGCGGTCGGGTTCAGGTCCTTGATCGCCGTCGGCACCCCTGACAGGGGGCCGGGCGTCCCGACAGGATCGAAGACCGGGGTCCGCGCGGCAGTTCGGGCCCGGTCCCCCGTCACGGTCACGAAGGCGCCCAACTCGTCGGACCAGCGCTCGATCCGCGCCAGGTAGTGCTCGACGAGATCGGCGGGCGAGATCTCGCCACGTCGTAGCGCAGCCCCCTGTTCGAGTGCGGTCAGGTCGTGCAGCTCACCCATGGGGTCAGGCTAGGCGCCGTGCCTTCGCAGCCCGAAGGTGAGCCCGTCCACGAGCGCGCGCCAGGACGCCTCGATCACGTTGTGACCGACGCCGACGGTCACCCAGGAGGACTCGCCGTCGGTGGTCTCGATCAGCACCCGCGTGACCGCGTCGGTGCCGTGGCCCTGGTCGACGATGCGCACCTTGTAGTCGATCAGCTCGAACTTCACGACCTCGGGATACAACTGACCGATCGCCTGGCGGAGCGCATAGTCGAGCGCGTTGACCGGGCCGTTGCCCTCGCCGGTCACGACGGCACGGTCCCCGCCGGCGAGCAGCTTCACCGTCGCCTCGGAGACAGCCTCGGAGTCAGGCGCGGTCTCGGTGATCACGCGCCACGACTCGACGTCGAAGTACGACGGGCGCTGCCCCTCGACCTCTTCGACGAGCAACAGTTCGAAGGACGCGTCCGCGGCCTCGAAGGTGTAGCCGCGCGACTCCATGTCCTTCACCCGCGCGGTGATCCTCTTGACCTGTTCCGGCGACAACTCGAAGCCGAGCTCGCGACCCTTGAGCTCGATGGAGGCCCGGCCGGCCATGTCGGAGACGAGCAGCCGCATGTCGTTTCCGACCCCGGCCGGATCCATGTGCTGGTAGAGGTCGGGGTCGACCTTGATCGCGCTCGCGTGCAGGCCGGCCTTGTGCGCGAACGCACTCACCCCGACGTACGGCTGCCGTGACGCCGGCGGCACGTTCGTGACGTCCGCGACCGCGTGTGCCACCCGGGTGGCGTCGCGCAGTAGCCCCTCGGGCAGCACCTGCCGCCCGAGCTTGAGCTCGAGGTTGGCCACGACGGAGACGAGGTCGGCGTTGCCGGTGCGCTCGCCGTAGCCGTTGATGCAGCCCTGGACGTGCGTCGCTCCGGCGTTGACTGCGGCGATGCTGTTGGCGACCGCGCAGCCGGTGTCGTTGTGGGCGTGGATGCCGAGCCGGCCACCGGTGGCCTCCAACGCGTCGGCAACGACGTCGGAGACCCAATCGGGCAGCATCCCGCCGTTCGTGTCACAGATCGCGACCACATCGGCGCCCGCTTCGTACGCCGTGCGCAGCACCTCCAAGGCATACGAGCGATCGAGGCGGTAGCCGTCGAAGAAATGCTCGGCGTCGAGGAACACCCGCTGACCCTCCGCGCGCGGGTGCGAGACCGTGTCGCGCACCATCGCGAGGTTCTCCTCGGGCGTGGTGCGCAACGCCTTCTCGACGTGCCCGACGTGCGACTTGGCGACGAGCGTGACCACGCCGGCGCCGGACTCCCGCAGCGCGGCGACGAGCGGATCATCGGCCGCCTTCATCCCGGCGCGACGCGTCGACCCGAATGCGGCGAGCTGCGCGTGCTTGAGCTGCAACTCGTCCTGCGCGCGACGGAAGAATTCGGTGTCCTTCGGGTTCGCCCCGGGCCAACCGCCCTCGATGAAGCCGACGCCGAGGCTGTCGATCTGCCGCGCGATCGCCAACTTGTCGGCCACGCTGAGGTTCAGGCCCTCCTGTTGGGCGCCGTCGCGCAACGTCGTGTCGTAGACGTGGAACGCCTCGCTCATCGACTCTCTCCTCGGTTCGTCCTGCATCGGTCCATCCGGTTTCACGGCAACAAAAAAACCTCCCGCGTACGGAAGGTTTGCGCGTCAGGGGCTCCTGACGCGCTACACGATAATGATCACCGAGTGCTGCACGTCGTCCAGTGTGCCATGCCCCGGCGCGGCGGCGGTAGCGGTTCTCGTACCGTGGTCGCCATGACGTCTCGCGCACTCGTCCTCGGTGGTGGCGGTGTCACCGGCATCGCCTGGGAGATCGGCCTCCTGCACGGCCTCGCCGAGGGCGGCGTCGACGTGACCACCGCCGACACCCTCATCGGGACCTCCGCAGGCTCGGTCGTGGGCACCCAGATCACCAGCGGCCGATCCCTGTCGGAGTTGTACGCCGAGCAGCTCGAGCCGGCGGATGCGGAGATCGGCGCCGAGTTCACCACGCGCACCATGGTCCGGATGGCCGTGCCGGCGATCCTTCCCGGACATCCGTACACGAAGCGGCGCCGCCTCGGACGTGCGGCGGCGCGGGCCCACCCGGAGTCCGCCGACGCACGCCTCGAGGTGATCCGCTCCCGCATCGGTGTCACCCAGTGGCCCGAGCGGGACCTGC
>DASVMH010000028.1:0-16342 GCA_036384455.1 Marmoricola sp.
CCCGCTCCGGAGACACCGGCCCGGCGTCGGTCACCGCCGCGAGCGAGCCGCGATCGGCGTAGGACATCACGAAGTACGGCGTCTGATCGACCTCTCCGATGTCATAGACCCGTACGACGTGCTCGGAGTCGGCGCGGCGCAGCATCCGCGCCTCCTCCAGGAACCGCTCGCGCACATCGGCCCGCTGTGCCCAGTTGTCGGCGAGCGCCTTCACCGCGACCGGCGATTCGAGGTCGTCGTCGTGGTAGAGCCAGACGGTCGCGAAACCGCCGGCGCCGATCCGATCGACGCGGCGCAGCCGACCGAGCCGCTCCGGGAGAGTCACCTCGGTATTGTGACGCACCTGACGCACGCACAAACCGAGCCGTTGGCCCGGTCTCGGAGGGATCGTCATGGAAACCGCGGAGACACCGGATCTCGACGAACTCGCACGACGGGCCGCAGATGGCGACCGCGAGGCGCTCGAGGACCTGTTGGCGGCGATCCAGCCGCGCGTACGCCGGATCTGTGCCCGGATGCTGCTCTATCCCGAGGACGCCGAGGAGGCGACCCAGGACGCACTGCTCCGGGTGGCGACCAAGATCGACACCTTCGACGGGCGCAGCAGATTCACCACCTGGCTGCACGTGGTCGCGTCCAACAGCGCCCGGTCGACCTACCGCTCCCTCAAGAGACGTGCGTCCGAGCACGGCGTCGAGCACCTGCCACAGACCGCCGATCCGCGGACGACAAGCGTGATCGCCGGCAGTCGACTCGACCTCCTCGAGGCCCTCGAGACGCTCTCGGCGCGCCACGCCGAGATGGCCCAGGCGCTCGTGCTGCGCGACGTGCAGGAACTCGACTACAACGAGATCGCCGCGCAGATGGGGGTCCCGGTCGGCACGGTCAAGTCGTGGGTCCACCGGGCCCGGCAGACGGTGCAGCCACTGCTGCGGGTCGACGGCTGAGCGATCGGATCCACTCAGCCGGCACAAGCGTGGCGGGGAAGCTCCATCGTCAGTCCCGACACCCGGCCGTGGCGGTAGCCCCACATGTACCACACGCTCGGGTGGCCGGGCACCGTCACGAACCAGTACGCCGGCGCCTTCTGGGCGCGGGGGTACGCCGCCTCCACCTGAGCACGGGTCGACCCGATATGGATGCCCTCCGGCGTCGTGGCGCGCGGGTCGGTGGTCACCAGGTAGGCCAGACCGGCCTCCTTGGACAACGACCCCTCGGAGACGCTCCTGCGCACCGCGCGGCCCGGCAACGTGACCGGGGCGCACACCTCCGGCGTCGGGCGACCCGCACTCCCGCCGGCCGCGCGGATCTGTGCTGCGTCCATGCCCAGGCGCAGGCCGTCGTACGACGTGGGGCCGAAGGGGACCGTGCCGGAGCCGTGGTGCACGGCGGGCGCGGGCCCTGGCGTCGGTGTCGTCGAGTGCGTGCTGTCGTGATGGGAGTCGGCCCATGCGACGCCCACTCCGACGGACGAGCCGATGACGGCGGTGGTGGCGACTGCGGCGACGATACGGTTCATGACAGGTCCTCTCACAACGGCTTGGTCTGCCCGGTGTGATGCAGGCGGACGACCTTTGGTTGCGGAACGGACCGGTCGGATTCAGTGCGCGACGGTCGCGAAGTGCAGTCGGGCGAAGGCCAGCGACTCCAGGAGGTCGTTCTCCCGGGCCTCCTTGGTCGCGGCCCTGCGGGTGTTGATCTCCGCCACGATGTGTCCGGCGAAGCCGGTCGCGGCCAGGTGCTCCAGGAGGTCTCCGACCGGCTGGTTCCCCCGGCCCGGGACCAGGTGTTCGTCCTTCGCCGAGCCGCTCCCGTCGGTGAGGTGGATGTGCCGGAGACGGTCACCGAGGCGACGCGCCATCTCGACGGGGTCGCTGTGCGCGGTCGCGGCGTGGGAGAGATCGAGCGTGGTGTTGGCGTAGTCCTGTTCCGACGGGTCCCATCCGGGGAGGTAGACCTCCATCTCGCGACGAGAAGTCGCGCGCCACGGATACATGTTCTCCACGGCGAAGGCGATGCCCGTGGTCCGCTCGAGGTCGGCGATGCCCTCGACGAAGGCCGCGGCGTACTCCTTCTGCCACCGGAACGGCGGATGCACGACCACGACGTCGGCGCCGACATCATGGGCCAGTTCAGCGCTGCGCTCGAGCTTGGCCCAGGGCTCGGTCCCCCACACACGCTGGGTGATGAGCAGGCACGGTGCGTGGATCGCGCAGATGGGCATCTCGTGGTAGTCCGCGAGATGGCGCAGCTTGTCCGCCGACTGGCTCACCGCGTCGAGCGCGACCATCACCTCGACCGCGTCGTAGCCGAGTCGGGAGGCGTACGCGAAGACCGCGGTGGTGCTCTCCGGGTAGACCGAGGCACTCGAGAGGGCGAAGGTCACCGGATGCCCCGGAGCAGGTCGAGGCGTTCGAGGACGACGCCCTCACGCAGTGCCCACGGGCAGATCTCGAGCTCCGGCAGATCGAAGATGTCCATCACCGCCGAGGCCACCAGGCCGCCGGCGAGCAGTTGGTGGGCGCGATCGGACGAGACACCGGGCAACTGTGCAACCTCGGAGCGGGACATCGTCTCCAGCTTCGGCAACCACGTCTCGAGGTCGGATGCGGTAAGTACGCGGCGCACCAGCGGCCCCTCCTCGGAAGGAGCCGCACCGCAGATGCGGGCCAACGACCGGAACGTCTTCGAGGTGGCGACGGCATGGTCGGGGACGCCCGCGCGCAGGACGTCGCCGGCGTCGCGCGCGACCTCGGCGCGGACGACGCGGCGCAACTCCCGTACGCGCTCCTCGTCGCGACCGTCGGCGAGGTAGGCCCGCGTGAGCCGCCCGGCGCCGAGCGGGAGCGACTGCGCGACCTGGGGGGCCTCGTCAGGTCCGCAGGCGATCTCGAGCGAGCCGCCGCCGATGTCGAAGACCGCGAGCAGCCCCGAGGACCATCCGAACCAGCGGCGCACGGCCAAGAAGGTGAGCCGGGCCTCGTCCTCGCCGGGCAGCACCTCGATCACGGCACCTGTGCGGTCGTGGACATGGGCGAGGACGTCGTCGGAGTTGCTCGCGTCGCGAACCGCGGAGGTGGCGAACGCGTAGATCTGCTCGCATCCCTTGTCCTCGGCCTGGGCGAGAGCGTGCGCGACGAATTCCGTGAGCGCATCCGTGCCCGCCCGGGACATCGCGCCGGTGTCATCGATGTGCTCGGCGAGGCGCAGGGGTTCCTTGATCGACAGACCCGGGAGCGGGGCGGCGCCGACATGAGCATCGAACACCAGCAGGTGGCCGGTGTTCGAGCCGATGTCCAGGACGCCCAGACGCATGGGGCCAGCCTACCGAGCAGCGGTCGGGCCTACCGCGTGGTCACGTCCAACTCCGTACGCCCGTACAGGGTCGCGCCGGCGCCGGTGAACTGGATGACCAGGTGATGACGGCCCGGCGCCAGCGTTCCCACGACGACCGTGCCGCGGCTGTGGAAGACGTCGCCCGGTCCCCACTCGTGGCTGCCCTCGGAGACGGTCGCCGCACCGTGCTCGTAACGCACATGGGGCGCGTCGACGAGCAGCTTCACCGTGACATAGCGGTGCTTCGTGCCGCTGACCACCGCGGTCGCGGTGACCACCGGCTTGCTCCGGATCACTCCTGTCCGCGCGACGGCGGTGTGCCCAGGGAGCCACGACGTCGCCGTCGCCGTGACCCGCACGCTGATGTGGTGCGCGATGTCCGCGTCCACCGTCCGGTAGGTACGACCCGTTGCGTCCGCGATCGCCTTGCCGTTGCGGAGCCATTGGTAGTGCAACCGGGCCCATGACGGCGACGTCGACGGGACGTGCGCGGTCAGGACCTTGCCGACCTTCCGCATCCCGCTCACGCGGACCTTCTGGGCGAAGGTGACCGTGCCGCGCGTGACCGCAGCCGTCGGCACTGATCGCGCAGGGGCATTGCGATATCCGGGTGCGGCCGCGGTCGCGAGCACGGTGATCTTCTTGCCGATCTGGGCCTGCTTGAGGACGATGCTGCGGCCGGTGGCACGGGTGACGGGGACGCCCTCGGCGTACCACTGGTAGCGGATCCGCGTCGGTGAGATGTTGAACCTCGGCGGCTGCGCGGACAGCGTCTGTCCGAGCCGCACAGCCCCCGTGACGACGGGCCGCGAGACCATCCGCATCTGCCCCCGCGCGATCGTCACCGGCGTGGCCCAGGCCTTCTTCTTGTGGTAGCCGGTGGCGGTCGCGATCACGCGCACATTGATCTCGGCACCGAGCTTCGAGGCGTCCGGGGCGAACGACGTCGTCGTCGCTCCGTCGACGCGCTTGTGGTTGACGAACCACTGGTACGAGTAGGACGCCGCCGGGCTCCAGCTCCCCGGCTGCACCCCGATCGACGCACCGACCCGAGGCATCCCGACGATCGTCGGCGGCGTCGAGTTGGTGAACGAGCCGACGGCCACCGCAGCGGTCTGGTCCGAGGTCGCCTGAGCCGAGGGATATCCCTTCTTGGATGCGGTGACCCGCACCGTGATGGTCTTCCCGAGGTAGTCCGGCGTGACCAGGAAGGTGTTCCGGGTGGCGCCGGCGATGGGCTGCCCGCCCGCCAACCACTGGTAGCTGAAGGTCTTGCCGGAGACCGTCCACAGGCCGGTGGTGGCCTGCAGGGTCTGACCGACCTGTGCGGTGCCGATGACCTTCGGGACCGACCGGTTGACGATCACGTTGCCGGGGAAGTGGATGAAGCCGGTCGGCCAGCGGCGGTCACCGCGGTCGATCGTGCGCACGTCGTACTTGTGGTGGTGCAGGTAGTTGTACTCCTCGATCGTGATGGAGGAGTCGTTCACGACAGCCACCCATGCCACGTGTCCGCTCGAGGAGCCGGCCGACCCGGCCGCCCACCAAGCGATCGCGCCGACGTTGGGCGTGTGGTCGACGCTCACACCCGTCGCCTTGACGGCGGAGCTCTGTGCCGCGTGCTTCCAGTTCGAGGCGTTCCCCCAGTGCACCAGCCAGAAGTCGTTGAAGTCGACGCCGAGCTGGTGGTTGATCCGCCATGCCACGAACGAGGTGCACTCGCCGCTGTAGAACCGCCAGGGATCGACGTTCTTCTTGGCGACGCTTGCGGGGTAGTCGTCCCCGATCACGGCCGCGTGGGCCTGCTGGGCCTGGACGGTGATGAGAACCGTCGCGAGAAGGCCCAGGATCGCCGCCAAAACGGCACGGGACACCAGTCGACTACTGTGGCACATGTGACACACGTTAAACGTGCGACACGCCGACGCGCCAGTCAATGTCCAGATTTTTCGGACCCGTAGGGTATGTGCGTGCCTGAGGTCGATCTTGATTTCCCCCGTGCCTGGGTCGAGTTCGTCGACCCCGCAGACGCCACCCAGATGTTCCGCTGCGATCTGACGTGGCTGACGTCGCGGTGGACCTGCATCTTCGGATCGGGGTGCGCCGGGATCTACGAACACGCCCCCTCCAGCGGGTGCTGCACACTGGGTGCCCACTTCGCCGACGCCGACGACGAGGAGCGGGTCGCGGAGTGGGTCGAGCGGCTCGATGACGACCTGTGGCAACGACGTGGCGAGGCACTCGACCGCTCCGGCAGGCTGGCCCGCAAGGGGTGGACCGAGGTCGAGGACGGCGACCGCAAGACCAAGGTCTCCGGATCCGCGTGCATCTTCCACAACGACGCGGACTTCCCCGGCGGCTACGGATGTGCCCTGCACTTCCTCGCGCTCCGTGAGGGGGTCCACTTCGTCGAGACGAAGCCGGACGTGTGCTGGCAGTTGCCGATCCGTCGCCAGTTCCGCGAGGTCGAGCGCACCGACGGCTCGACCTACACCGAGGTGAGCATCGGGGAGTACGACCGGCGCGGTTGGGGCCCGGGCGGTCACGACCTGGACTGGTACTGCTCGGGCAACACCGAGGCCCACATCGGCTCCGAGCCGGTCTACGTCTCCAATGCGACGGAGCTCATCGCCCTTATGGGGCAAGGGGCCTACGACATCTTGGCCGAGAAGTGCGAGGCGTTGCTGGCGAGTCGCACCCTGACGCACCCGGCCACCGAGGCCACGCGCACGAACTGAGCCGATCCCGCGGCGACCGACCCCGGTGTCAGCCGCAGAAGCAGGCCGGGACACAATCGGGTCATGCGCCTGGACCACATCGTCTTCGCCGCTGGACCCGACGGCCTCGCGGCGACCACCGCCCGGCTGTCCGAACAACTCGGGGAGGAGTTCGTCGACGGCGGGGTGCACCCGCGGTTCGGGACGCGCAACGCGATCCTCCCGCTGTCCGAAGGCACCTACCTCGAAGCGGTGGAGGTGCTCGACCACCCCGCGTCGGACAAGGCACCGTTCGGCCAGGCGGTCCGGGCGCGATCCGAGCTCGGCGGAGGATGGCTGGGCTGGGTGGTCGCCGTCGACGACATCCACCCGCTCGAGCAGCGCCTCGGGCGCGAGTCGGTCAACGGCAACCGGCACCGCCCCGACGGTGTCGAGTTGCTCTGGAAGCAACTCGGGGTCAAGGGGCTCCAGGCGGACCCGCAGCTCCCGTTCTTCATCCAGTGGCAGAGCGACCCGGCCGAGCACCCGAGCAGGGGCGCCAGCGAGAAGGTGTCGCTGGCCACTCTCGAGATCGCCGGCGATCCGGCGCGGGTCTCCGACTGGCTCGGGCGCCCGGTCGAGGAGCCGCTGGAGGACGTCAAGGTCGAATGGGTCGCCCCCAACGGCACCCCCGGCATCGTGGCCGCGCAGTTCCACACACCGTCGGGACTGGTCCGGCTCTGACACCGGCGCTGCCGGGCGCCCGCCCGAGCCCGAACATCTGGCACCACCCGGCGTCGTACGAGATCGAGAACCGCGCTTTCGACCGTGACGGCGCACTCGCCGAGGCGATGCTCGACATCGCCCCCTTCGCCGATCGCAGCGTGCTCGACATCGGCTGCGGCACCGGTTTCCACCTGCCGTGGTTCGCCGCGACCGCTGCGTCCGTGATCGGGGTCGAGCCCAACCACGAGCTCCGTGCCCTCGCGTCGCGACGGACCCGGCGGCTCGACAACGTCGCGGTACGCCCGGGTCTCGCCGACGCGCTGCCCGTCGACGCGGCCGGCATCGATGTCGCACACGCACGCTGGGCGTACTTCTTCGGCCCCGGATGCGAGCCCGGTCTGGCCGAGCTCGACCGAGTCATGCGACCCGGCGGCGCCGCCTTCGTGATCGACAACGACCCGACACGCTCGGTCTTCGGAGAGTGGTTCGGCCGCGGTTTCCCCGAGGTCGACCCGGTCGCCGTCGAACGGTTCTGGGCGTTGCAGGGCTGGGCGCGCGAACGGCTCCTGCTCGCCTGGACCTTCGACTGCCGCACGGATCTCGAGGCCGTCGTCCGCATCGAACTGCCCACCCCGGTCGCGGCCGAGGTCCTCGACGAATGGCACGACGGCCTCGTCGTTCCGTACGCGGTCAACCTGTGGTGGCGTCGCTGGTGATCCGGGCTACCGCGAGCTGGACCGCCTGATCACCAGCGACGGGGTGAGCATCGTGCCGCGTTCGCCGAGCGGGTCGCCGGCGAGGACGCGGTGGATGAGCGAGACGAGCTCGGCCGCGACATCCTCGACGGGCGGGCGGACCGAGCTGAGGCCCGGCCAGGCCAGCTGAGCCGCGAGCGAGTCCTCGAACCCGACGACGCCGACATCGACCCCTGGTCGCAGGCCGCGCTCGGCAAGGGCGTGCAGGACTCCGATGCCGAGCGTGTCCCCCGCGCAGGCGAACGCGGTCGCGCCTGCATCGAGCTGGGCGTGCGCAGCCCGACGGGCTGCGTCGACGTCGTCGGCACCGATCCGCGCGGTCCGGCCCTCCGGGTCTCCCCCGGCGCCGACGAGAGCCGACTCCCAGCCCGACCGGCGGTCCTCACTGAGTCGCGAGCCGCGGTCCCAGCCGAGCCAGGCGATCTGGTCATGTCCGACGGCGAGCAGGTGCTCGGTCGCCGCATGCAGACCGGCGGCACCGTCGATGTCGACCCACGCCCAATCGGCGTCGGGAAGCTCCCACGGTCGGCCGAAGGTCACGAACGGCGCCCCGCGCTCCTGGAGGAACGGTGCCTGCGGCGTGCCGGCATAGGTATCGGTGACGACGAAGGCGTCGACGGCGGTCGAACGCAGCAGGTCCTCGTAGCCATCGAGCGGGTCGCGTGGATCGCCGGAGAAGAGCAGCAGGTGGTGATCGGTGCGCGCCATCGCCTCGACGAGGGCGTGCAGGAACCGGTCCATCGACGCGTTGTCCGCGGTGTCACCGGGACCGTCGACGCGCAGGCCGATCAACCGCGAGGTGCGGGTCCGCAACTGTCGGGCCGCGCGATTGGGTGTGTAGCCGAGCTCGTCGATCACCGCGCGTACGCGGGCGAGCGTGTCCGGGCGCAACAACTCCGGGTTGTTCAGCGCGTTGGACACCGTCTGCCTCGAGACGCCTGCCGCAGCGGCGACGGTGCTCAGGGTGGGAGCGCGCGAGCCGGCCGGTCCTGTCGCCATGCCAGCACCTCCATCCCCGCGCACCCTCGAGCACCCTCAGGAACCACAGAGCACCACCGGACCCGGACCACTTGATCGTTCCAATCCTAGCGGCCGAGAAACTCGGGCCGGAGAAACTCGGGGCCGCGCAGTGTCGAACACCTGTTCTGTCGGCGCTCTCGCCTAGCGTGCGGACATGGCGCGCAACCAGCAGTCCCCCCGAGCATCTCGCCCCGACTACCACTGCACCGAGTGCGGATGGACCACGGTGAAATGGGTCGGCAGATGCGGGGAGTGCCAGGCGTGGGGCACCGTCGCCGAGAAGTCCGCGCCCCGCAGTCGGGTGGCGGCGGGACCGGTGACCGCTCCCGCACGGCCGATCGGCGAGGTGCCGATCGAGGAGTCGCGCTCGGTCGCCTCCGGGGTTCCCGAGCTTGATCGTGTGCTCGGCGGTGGGCTCGTGCCGGGCGCTGCGATCCTGCTCGCCGGCGAGCCCGGCGTCGGCAAGTCCACCCTCCTGCTCGAGGTGGCCGCGCAGACTGCACGTGCCGGTCGCCGCACGCTCTACCTGACCGGCGAGGAGTCCGCGGCGCAGGTGCGCCTCCGGGCCGACCGCACCCGCGGGGTGCACCACGATCTCTTCCTCGCTGCCGAGACCGACCTGGGTGCCCTGCTCGGCCACATCGAGCAGGTCCGACCCGAGCTCGTGGTCGTCGACTCGATCCAGACGATCAGCGCGGGCGACATCGATGGTGTCCCGGGCGGGGTGACCCAGGTCAAAGAGGTCGCCGCAGCGCTGATCCGCACGGCCAAACAGCGCAACATCACCCTCGTCGTCGTCGGCCACGTGACCAAGGACGGGTCCATCGCTGGCCCCCGGGTGCTCGAGCATCTCGTCGACGTCGTGTTGCACTTCGAGGGCGAGCGCACCTCGCGGCTGCGCATGGTCCGCGCGGTGAAGAATCGCTTCGGTCCGGTCGATGAGGTCGGTTGTTTCGACCTGTCCGCCACGGGGATCGTCGCGATCACCGACCCGACCGGGCTGTTCCTCGAGGTGCGCGACATCCCCGTGCCCGGGACCTGCGTCGCGGTGACCGTCGAGGGCCGGCGGCCGATGCTCGGCGAGGTGCAGGCGCTGGTGACGCGGGCCACGGCCGACCGGCCCCGACGGGCGACCTCGGGCATCGACTCGGCCCGGCTCGCGATGGTGCTCGCGGTGCTGCAGCAGCACGCCGGTGTGCACCTCGGCGGCCATGACGTCTTCGTCTCCAGCGTCGGGGGCGCCCGCTTGACCGAGCCGTCCACCGACCTCGCGATCGCCCTCGCGATCGTCTCGGCGTGGCAGCGGCGTCCACTCGGTCGCAACGTCGTGGCGATCGGCGAGCTCGGCCTCTCCGGGGAGATCCGACGCGCCCGCGACATCGGCCTCCGCCTCGCTGAGGCGGCACGCACCGGCTTCCGCTCCGCGGTCGTCCCGGCCGACCCGACCAGCCCGGCAGCGGGGAGCCGGGTCGTCGACGGTCTGCGGGTGACCGATCTGCGCACCATCGCCGACGCGCTCACCGCGGTCGGCCTGGCCCGGCAAACCGATGGACTCGAGTCCAGTCACGGTTAGGATGGCTCGTCGTGGCTATCCCTGACCGCGCCGGCGACGTCGATCGGCTGCGCGCAACACTCGCCACCATCGCGCCCGGCACCTCGCTGCGAGATGGTCTCGAGCGGATCCTTCGCGGGCGTACGGGCGCGTTGATCGTGCTCGGGCGCGACCGTCTGGTCGATGCGATCGCCACGGGCGGATTCAGTCTCGACGTCCCCTTCACCGCGACCGCGCTGCGCGAACTCGCCAAGATGGACGGCGCCATCGTCCTCGACGCCGAGGTCACCCGGATCCACCGGGCCAACGTCCACCTCATGCCCGACCACACCATCCCGAGCGACGAGACCGGCACCCGGCACCGCACCGCGGACCGGGTCGCCAAGCAGACGGGCTACCCCGTGATCTCGGTGTCCCAGTCGATGCAGATCATCGCGGTCTATGTCGGCGAGATCCGCTACGTGCTCGAGGATTCCGGTCAGATCCTCGCCCGCGCCAACCAGGCACTGGCGACGCTCGAGCGCTACAAACTCCGCCTCGACGAGGTGTCCAGCACGCTCTCGGCGCTCGAGATCGAGGACCTCGTCACCGTCCGCGACGTCGCGGTCGTCGCGCAGCGCCTCGAGATGGTCAGCCGCATCGCGCGCGAGATCGAGGGGTACGTCCTCGAGCTCGGCACCGACGGGCGTCTGCTCGCGCTGCAGCTCGAGGAGCTCTTCACCGGAGTCGACGCCGAGCGCGAGCTGGTCGTCCGCGACTACCAACACCGCGGCGGACGTGCCAAGCAGCGCACCCCCGAGGTGATCCTCGCCGAGCTCGAATCGCTCTCACCGACCGACCTCGTCGACGTCGGTCATGTCGCCCATGCGCTCGGGCTCGGTGGTGGCGAGCATCTCGACGCGGCCGTCTCACCGCACGGCTATCGCCTGCTCGCCAAGGTGCCCCGGCTCCCGGAGTCGGTGATCGACCGCCTGGTCGAGCACTTCGACACCCTCCAGAAGCTGTTGTCCGCGACCGTCGAGGACCTCCAGCTCGTCGATGGCGTCGGCGACCTGCGTGCACGCAGCGTGCGCGAGGGCCTGTCCCGTCTCGCCGAGTCCAGCATCCTCGAGCGCTACGTCTGATCGCGACCCGGCAGCGGCCCGGCTCAGCAGGAGTTGGCGGCGTTGTCACCGCCGCACTTCGAGCCCTTGCCGGAGGTGCCGCTCCCGCCCGAGGCGTGAGCCGACGGCTTGTGCGCCTTCTTCTTCGGCTTGGGGTGCGCGGTCTTCGTGATCACCGCGCGCGGTGCCACCGTCATCTTGAACTGGGCATCGGTGGGCGTCGAACCCATCACGGCCGCCAGGACGTGGTAGTAGCCGGGCAACGCCCACTTGTTCGCCACCGAGCAGGTGCCGTTCGAGCGGTGCCCGCGCCAGGTGAGGGCGACGTTCGTGTTGCTCCCGCTGCGTACGACGACGTCCTGCTTCTTGATGACCTGCGGGCAGTCCTGGGAGGACCAGATGCCGTCCGTGCCCGAGGTGATCTTCACCGCGACAGTTTTGGACGACACGGTGAAGTTGCAGGCCGCCGCGGCGCCGCTCAGTTGCAACGTGATGGTCACCGGATGCAGGGCGTACGCGTGACGGACGACGGGTGTCACCGAGAGGTCGGCCGGCGAGCAGGGTCCCTCGGGCACCGCCAGACCGGCACCGGGGGACGCGCCCTGGCTGCTCGACGCGACGTACGGCTGCTCGGAGGCAGGCGGCTGCGACGCACCCACGGAAGGAGCGGTCGTCTGATCCGCGCTGAGCTGTGCGGCATGGTTGCCGCCACCTGAGCCACCGCCGAGGGCGCCGAGCAGATGTGCGAACCCGAACAACATCGCGATCGCGGTGACCGCGACGAGCCCTCGCCGCGTCCAGTAGACCCGCGCGGGCAACCGCCCTCGCGGATGGGTCAGCGAACTGGACCGCGGGCTCATGCAAGCACCGTAGGCGCTGGCAGGTCGACTTCAGCGGAGGCACGCGGTGCGCCGACGGACCGGCAGTGAATTGCCTCGTCCGTCGGCTGTCTCACCAGGCTGCGGAGACGACGGTGAGCACGCGCACGAACAGCGAGACCGGGCCGCCGGCGCACGCCGGACACAGTGCACTCGGGCCGGAGGGGGCGTTGAGCCAGAATCCCTGCACCACAGGCAGCACCCCGGTGGCGGCGAGGACGAGATCGAGTTGGTCGACCGGCCCGCTCGTCGGCCCCGAACTCAGGCCCGCGTAGACCCGCGTTCCCCTGGCGGCGGTCCGGACCTGACGGACAGCCCTGCGCATGAAGTGCGCATAGGCCCCCGCGCGGGCCTCCTGGCTCTGCGCCTGGACCACCACGACGTCCGCATGACTGCGCGCGGCAGCCCGCGCGATCCCGAGCCGCAGGTATCTGTCGGTGAACCGCCCGCGGCTCATCGGGTCGAGCGTCCGCACCAGATCGAGCGCAGGTGCGACGAGTGCGATCAGGTGATGTCGGTGGGCGAGGGCGACGAACCGCGACATCGCGGCGCCGACGTGGCGCTGCTCGCGGATGGGCGTCAGCCGCCACCTCTCCGGGTCGTAGAGCACCGCCTTCACGCCGCGGCCCAATCGGTGCCGCGCCACAACGGACGCGAACGTCTTGACCGAGGTGAATTTCCGGGTCAGCACCACGCGACCCACACGGGTGGTCGGCGCACTGCCGCGGAGGACGAACACCGGTTGGCCGCGCAGGAGCGGCCGGGTGCCGGGCAACTTCATGAGCTCAGCGGCGGCGTGGTTCTGGATGATCCAGGCATGTCGGGTCAGCGGATCCGGAGCGCCGCCGCCCACACCCGAGGCGGCCGTCAGTGGGCAGGCGAGAACCAGACCGGTGGCCAGTGCGAGCACGCGCACCACCCACCGAGTCCTCCCTCCCACGGCTCCCCCCGTGGCGTGCCTCTCGGCGAGCACATCGTCACGCTAGCCGGTGACGGGGGCGGCGTCTCGATAATGCAGGAGGTTCAGATGCGGACGTCGCCCTGCGGGTCGAGACGGACCAGTGCAACAGCCGCGGCCGGTGTGAGCGGCGGGAACACCAGGGTCAGCGCGGACCCCAGGGTGTAGTAGCTGCGCACGATCCGGAAGACCAGATAGTGCGGGATCCACCTGATCGCATCGAAGCGGTACTGCAGACAACAGGCGAGCACCGCAACGAGCATCGGCATCCCCACGACGACGGCCGCGACCGGTTGCCAGGTGAGGTAGGGGTACGCCCCATGGAACACGGTCAGGCACAACAGACTGAAGATGAGGAGCGGTCCCAGCATCGCCCGTCGGGCCGCGCTGACCAACATGAACGGCAACACGACCGCGCCGTTGAGCGACCTCGGGTTCAACAGGATCGGTCGAGCATGCGCAGCGATGTGGTAGATGCTGCGGAACCACCTGGTCCGCTGCTCACGCAGGTGAGCGAACGTGGCCGGTGTCTCGCTGTAGTAGATCGCCTTCGGGTCGGCCACCGTCCGGTATCCCGCGGCTGCGATCCGCACGCAGATGTCGGTGTCCTCGCCGTTCATCCCCTCGGTGGTCCCGCCGACCTCGTCGATCGCGGCACGGCGATAGACAGCGAACATCCCCGGCACACCGAGGATGCCGTCGTACGCGCCCATGGCCACCTGGAAGTAGCCGTGCCGCAACAGCACCTCGACCAACCGGACCTTGTCGATCACCGTCCGCAGTTCGCGCGGAAGCGGCATCCCTCCGACCGAACCCACGGTCGGGTCGACGAAATGGCGCATCGCGACCTTGAGGCACCCAGGACCGATGACGGTGTCCGCGTCGATGCGCACGACGAACTCCTCGGTGATGAGCGAGAGTCCGTAGTTGAGCGCGACGGCCTTGCCCGGCGTCCCGCAATAGAGCACCTCGCCGGAGATCAGCTCGCATCCGGCGAGCGCGGACCGCGCGACCTCTGAGGTCGTGTCCGCGGAGCAGTTGTCGACGATGTAGGCGCGGATCCGACCGGGATAGGTCTCTGCCGCCACCTCGAGGGCCCGGACCGTGTCCGCGATCGAGTGGGCTTCGTTGTGCGCGGGGATGAGGATCGCCACATCCGGAGCGAATCGGTGCCCACGCGACCTGCGGACGCGCAGCATCCCGACGCCGCCGAACGCGAAGGTGAACAACTGCTGCGCGAGGAACACACCCGGTCCGATGCCACCGAGCAGCGCCCACGACCGCAACCCCATGACCTGGTGGCTGAAGACGCGCTCGATGACCACCGCCGCCACCAGACTCGCCGCGAGAACGCCGCCGAGGTGGACGAACGGGCCGCGCTTCTGACGCACGACCGGCGAGGTGAAGGGCTTGGGCAACTGGGCCTGTTTCAAGATCGTGTGCGGGAACGCGATCATCGCGACGATCAGCGACAACGACTGCTGGACGAGGAGCGGCACCTCGACGTGGATGGCGATGCCCAGATAGCGGCTCACCACGTCGATGACGACGCAGGCGACGAGGAACTTGCCCGCGGTCGCGGCGAAGATGACCGCCCGGCGCAGCCAGTTCGAGTACGCGTAGAGGCTGAACGTGGCGAAGAAGACGAGGATGAAGGCGCGAAGCGGCAGGAACGCGATCTTCGGATCCCCCGTCGCGAACACGATGTCGCGGTGGTTGTTCCAGATCGAGTAGTCGAACATCAACGTCAACGCCGTCAGGGTGAGCAGCGACAACGCCGTGAACGTCGCGAGGAACCCTCCGGCCACACCCGCCGACCGCGCGACCGCGAACCCCGCAGGGGCGCTGTCGACGGAGCGGAAGTGGTTCGCCAGCGCTGCCACCCGCGGTGCGGGGGGCGGCGTCACGACGGGTCCGCCCTGGCGATCACCTCGCGGTGGACCCGACCGTCAGCCGTGATCGCGAACGACGGACCGTTGGCGGTCACCACCATCGCTGCCTCGGGCCCGAAATCGAGGTCACCCTGCTCGCGTACGTCGCCGACGTAGGCGAGCAGCAGGCGCGCAGGGGCCCTGCCCGCCGCACGCGCGCTCACGACGACGGTGTTCTCGGCGGCGTCCAGGTCCAGACGGCGCGACTCCAGCGTGGTGCTGCCGTCGGAGTGGACGAGGCGCGCGACGGCACCCGAGAGCGCGCCGGCACGGATCACCACGCGGGCGACCTTCCGGTTCGCCGGAGCCTTCGAGACCACCCTGGGGGTGTCCAACGAAGGAAGCAGTTCCGCCAGCGTGGGTACGGACGCGTTGAGGCTGTCCGGCATGTCCTTGACGACTGCGGCCGGGGCCACGATCACGGCCGGACCGGCGATCCCGGCCGCCGCCGCCATCAGACCCCGTGCGTGATCGGTCCCGTTCCACACCAGTGCGGACTGCGGTCCGAGCTGGACCGTGTAGGGCGTCACCCGGCGCTGGCATCCGCCGAGATCGCCGTCTCGCTGGAGGGTCACGGTCAGCGTGTTGCGTACGCGCTGGAGGCGCATCGGCAGCGCGATGTCGATGTGCCGGTCCACCCCGGGCCTCGCGACGCCGCTGTAGACCACCTGATTGTTGAGCTCAGCGGTGACGAGGAAGTGCCAGCGTCCGGTGGCCGACGGGGTCGAGAGGATCGCCCGGAAGCGATCAGGAGTACGCGACCCCGGCATGTCGGCGATCGAGTAGTTCACCGTCCACGTGTGTGAGTCACCGACGTCGAGCGCATCGGTTCCCACGCCGAGCGCACCGAGCGTCACCGCATGACCGTGCGCCCGGTTGAGGCCGAGTCGGCGGACCGTCGTCGCCGACGAGTCGCCGGTGGCATCCGCGTCGGTCGCGAGGTATTCCCCCGCGCTCGCCTCCGGCCTCGTGAGGGCGAGCACCGGCGAGCCGCCGGCGACGCCGAGCGCGAGACCGGTGGAGGCACTCATGCCCCGGGGCGGCACCCACCCGGATGCTTCGATGCTCTTCGCCGGGCCGACGACGATGGTCCCGTCGGCATCGCTGCCGTCCAGGCGGTCCGGGAGCTCGGCGAAGGAGACCTCGTGGCCGCTCTGAGTGAGACTCGTGCCGATCGCGGTCGCAGCGCGGAACCACGACCGCCCGTCCGTACGGCTGCCCAGGCCCTTCGGCAGGAGGACGCTGACCCGATGACGCAAGGATGCGATCCGGTCCCTGATGCTGGTGATCGGGTCGGAGAGATGCCCTTGGACCGACGAGCTGGGGCTGATCAGGACCAGGGAGCCGAGAGAACCTTCCGGCGTGCAGCCACCGAGCGCCTGGGTCC
>DASVMH010000029.1:0-2685 GCA_036384455.1 Marmoricola sp.
CTACTTCGGTGGCAACCAGACGGTCGCCCTCGACGACTTCGACTTCGGCTCCTACCAGAGCTGACCTCGGGTCACCGCCCTCGGCCCTCCTGACTCCGGTCGGGAGGGCCGAGGCGTTTTTGGGATAGTGCGACACATCCCGTACGACAATTCGGGCACAAGCGGTACGAGATGTGTCGCACTATCCGGGTGCGTGCCAAGGTGGAGGCATGGCTGAGGAACGCACATACAGCGGGGACGAGATCAGCGAGTCGGGGCTCGACGACTGGCGCTCGATGCACGAGGCCCTGCAGGCACGGTTCCGTACGAAGAACTTCGCCACCGGCCTGGAGATGGTCAACCGGATCGGGGCGGCCGCCGAGGAGGCTAACCACCACCCGGATCTCGACCTGCGTTACACCCATCTCAACGTGCTGCTCATGAGCCACGACGTCAACGCCAAGACCCAGCGTGACGTCGACCTCGCGCGACGGATCAGCGAGATCGCCGCCGACCTGGGCGTTATTGCGGAGCCGGCATCGATCTCGCGGGTGGAGATCGGACTGGACACCTGGGACGCCGACGAGATCCGGCCGTTCTGGCAGGCGGTGCTCGGCCTGAGTCGCCATCCCCGGTTCGAGTCGGACCTGACCGATCCGGACGGCGACCTGCCGACGTTGTGGTTCCAGCAGACCGAGCAGCACGATGAGCCGCGGCAGCGCTTCCACCTCGACATCCGGGTACCGCCCGAGGTCGCTGAGGAACGCATTGCCGCTGCCGTTGCTGCGGGAGGGGTCGTGGTCTCCCGTGAGAGGGAGCCGCGATTCGTCGTCCTCGCGGACCCCCAGGGCAACAAGGTGTGTGTCTGCACCCATGTTGGTCGGTCCGACTGACCGAGCCCCGCAGTGTCAGGCGGCAAAGGGACTGACTGATGGCCCTGCGACAATGGGCGGGTGAGCAGCGCACCCATCCAGACCGACGTGCTCGTCGTCGGCGCCGGCCCGGCGGGGTCGGCTGCGGCGACGTGGGCAGCGCGTGCGGGTCGCGAGGTGGTGCTCGCCGACGCAGCGGTCTTCCCGCGCGACAAGACCTGTGGTGACGGACTCACTCCCCGCGCGATCGGCGAGCTGCAACGCCTCGGCCTCGAGGACTGGGTCCGCTCCCACACGGTCAACCACGGGTTGAAGGCGCACGGCTTCGGCCAGACGTTGGAGTTGCCGTGGCCCGGGGGGTCGTTGCCGGCGTACGGATCGGCGGTCGCGCGTACCGAGCTCGACGATCACCTGCGCACCCACGCACTCAAGGCTGGTGCCGTCGGCCTCGACGGCGCCCGCGCCGTCGGTGCGCGCCACGAGGGCGATCGGGTCGCGTCTGTCACCTTCAAGCGAGGCGAGGAGACCTTCGAGGTCGGCTGCAGAGTGCTGGTCGTGGCCGACGGGGTGCGTTCGCCGCTCGGCAAGGTCCTCGGTCGCGAGTGGCACCGCGACACGGTCTACGGCGTGGCCGGCAGGTCGTACGTCACCTCGGAGATGTCCCAGGACCCGTGGATCAGCAGCCACCTCGAGCTGCGTGACGCCGACGGAGCCGTCCTACCCGGCTATGGGTGGATCTTTCCGCTGGGCGATGGCCAGGTGAACCTCGGCGTGGGCACCCTGGCGACCAGCGAGCGCCCGGCGAGCCTGGCGCTGCGGCCGCTGATGCAGCACTACGCGAACCTCCGGCGCGAGGACTTCAGGCTCACCGGCGAGATGCGGATGCCGACCAGCGCGCTGCTCCCGATGGGTGGCGCGGTCAGCAACGTCGCCGGACCCAACTGGGCGCTCATCGGTGACGCGGCCGGGTGCGTGAACCCGCTCAACGGCGAGGGCATCGACTACGGGCTCGAAACCGGTCGGTTGGTCACCGAGATGCTCGACACCGACCTCGCCAGCACCTGGCCGGCGTACCTTCGCGAGCACTACGGCGAGGCGTTCTCCATCGCGCGCCGGCTCGCCGGCGTCGCCACGAACCCCAAGATCGTCGCCGCGCTCGGTCCGATCGGGATGCGCAGCGACTTCCTGATGACGCTCGCGCTGAGGTGGATGGGCAACCTGGTCACTGACGAGGACCGCGACCGCGCCGCGCGTGTGTGGCGCTGGGCGGGTCGACGGTCAGTACGCAAGGACGAGCGGCCGCCGTTCAGCTGACCCGGGTCTCGACGAGCTCGGGCTCGCGCTCGGCTGTCACCGGCGCTGCCTGCCGCAGTGCTCGGCGCTCCAGCGCCCCGATCGGATCGGTGAGGACCGAGAGCCGTCGGGCGACGGGAGGGGTGGCGAGGGTGATCGCGAGCGCCACCGCACCGACGGTGGTGATCAGCAGCGCGGCGACGAAGTGGTGGTCGGCCCAGCCGAGGAAGCCGTTGTATCGCGGCGTGAGCACGAAGAAGCCGTGGCAGAGGTAGACCACCAGCGTCGCGGTGCCGAGCGCGCTGAACCAGGTGCGGCGTCGGGGGACCAGTGCGAAGAACGCGAAGGCACCGGCGGCACCGACGAGGAGCAGGATCAGCCGGATCATGAATGCATCGCCGAGGCTGGACTCGAGGATGTTGTAGCGCGAGCGGTAGTAGAGCCACTCGCTCGGGATCCAGTCCTGGGCGAAGCGTGCTGTGGCGAAAAGCGCGACGAAGGCAGCGACGGCAAGCGCACGAGCGCGCGGGGTACGGACCAG
>DASVMH010000030.1:0-3123 GCA_036384455.1 Marmoricola sp.
CTTCGCGAGGGCGCGGCGCTCGACACCGACTCCCTGCACGCCCACTGCCGCGAGCGGCTGGCGAATTTCAAGGTGCCCCGCGAATTCGTGGCCATCGAGGCCTTCCCGCGCAACGCGAGTGGGAAGATCCTCAAGAAGGACCTTCGCGACTGACCAACGACCCCAGGAGTGCCCATGCTCGTCGTGACCACGAATGACATCCCCGGCTGGGAGATCCGCAAGGTGTGCGGCGAGGTGATGGGTCTGACGGTGCGCTCGCGCAACGCCTTCTCCCAGATGGGTGCCGGCTTCAAGTCCCTCGTGGGCGGCGAGCTCAAGGGCATGACCCAGAACCTCATCACCAGCCGCCAGGAGGTGATGGGCCGCATGCTCGAGGAGGCCCGCGCCAAGGGCGGCAACGCGGTCGTGGCGATGCGCTACGACACCTCGGAGATGGGCGACATCTGGACCGAGATCTGCGCGTACGGCACCGCTGTCGTCGCGGTACCGATCACCGACGACGCGAAGCAGACCGCGCGGGACCTGGGGTACGGCGGGGTCTGAGTCCCGGGTCCTACCCGTTCGGAGTGTGCTGAAGAAAAGCGGGCCACTCCCCGCCGCCGTCGACGTTGAGGGTGGCACCGGTGACGTGACTGGCCAGGGGCGAGGCCAGGAACACGCACGCGTTGCCGACCTCCTCAGGGCTGGCGAACTGACCCCGTGGGATCGTCCGCGCGACGGCGGCCTTCTGCTCGGGGGTGCCGTAGTGGTCGTCGGACCCTGGGGTCTCGACGATGCCGCAGCTGACGGCGTTGACGCGTACGCCCGGCGCCCACTCGACCGCGAGGCTCCTCGTCAGGCTCTCCAGAGCGGCCTTCGCGGCGCCGTAGACCGCGGTGCCGGGGCTGGGGCGGCGCGCGGAGATCGAGGTGATGTTGACGACCGAGGCTCCGTCGGTGTCTCGCAGCACCGGATAGGCCGCGTGCATCACGTGCGCGGCTGCCATGAAGTTGAGGTCGCTGATCAACTGATGGAACCGCGGCGATGCATCAGCGAAGTTCGCGTACGGCGCGCCGCCCGCGTTGTTGACGACCACGTCGATGCGACCGGTCCGCTCACGGATCTCCTCGATCCAGCGCGCGACCTGATCGGGTTCGCGGACGTCGACCGTGCTGAACGTGGGCCGTCGACCAGCGACCTCGGCCAACTCCTCAGGAGTCGACCGACCGCAGATCTCGACCTCCGCGCCCGCCTCGAGGAAGCAGCGCACGATGCCGTCGCCCACACCGCGCCCGCCGCCCGTGACGAGAACGGTGCGGCCGGCCAGGTCGATGGTGATGCTCACCCGGCCATCGTACCAAGCAAATGCTAGGTTTGCTCAGAGCGGCGGCCGGCGGTCCGCCCAGGGAGCTGCCGCCTCCAGCTGCGCGGCAAGCCGGATGAGCAGTCCCTCCCCACCGAGCGGCGCCACGAACTGGACCCCGAGCGGCACTCCGTCGGCGGTCCAGTGCAGCGGCACCGAGATCGCCGGTCGACCGGTGACGTTGGCGAGCTGGGTGTAGGGCACCCAGCCGAGGTTCTTCTCGACCATGTCGTCGACGACCGGGGTGTGCCGCAGCAGGCTCGCCGTCCTGGTGCGCAGCATGACGTCGGAGGCGATCTCCAACGGCCGCGGCAGATCGAACTCACCGATCTTCGGGGGCGGCGTCGCCATCGTCGGGGTGAGCAACAGGTCGTAGCCCTCGAAGTACTTCGTCAGCCGGCGGGTGTGGTCGTGGCGGCGCTGCACCGCCTCGATGTAGTCGACGCTGCTCGTCGCCGCGCCGATCGCGGCCATGATCCGGGTGTCGCGCTCGAAGTGGTCGTCTCCGACGCCACCGAACTGCTTGGCCTGCTCCACCTCCCAGGCGACGTAGGCGAACCAGGCGGTGAGGAACTCCTTGGCCAGCGCGGCGTCGTCGAAGGGCGCCTCGGCGAGCTCCTCGACGTCATGGCCCAGATCGCTGAGCAGCGTGGCCGCTTCCTGCACCGCCGCGGCGGCCTCTGCGTGCGGGGTCGGGTTGATCGCGGACGGGATCCGGAAGCCGATCCGGAGCTTTCCGGGGTCCTTGCCGACGACCGACGCGAACGACGCCTCCGGGATCGCCGGCTCGAACGGGCCGCAGGGCTCGCCGCCGCGGAGGATGTCGAGCATCGCGGCGGTGTCGCGTACGGTCCGGGACACCACGCCCTGGACGGCGGCGCCGTGCATGGCCTCGCCCTCCGCCGGGCCCGAGGGCGTCAGCCCGCGGCCGGGCTTGAGTCCGACCAGACCGCAACTGCCCGCAGGGATCCTGATCGAACCGCCACCGTCGTTGGCCCCGGCGGCCGGCACGATTCCGGCGGCCACCGCGGCGGCGGAGCCGCCCGAGGATCCGCCCGGGGTGCGATCGAGGTCCCAGGGGTTGTGTGCCGGTCCCCAGGCATCCGGCTCGGTGATCGCCTTGGCGCCGAATTCAGGGGTGTTGGTCTTGCCGAAGATGAGCAGCCCGGCGTCGAGCCAGCGCTGCACCGTCGTGGCGTGCTCCGCGACCGGGGTGTTCTGCAGCGCGCGCGATCCGCTCGACGTCGGCAGCCCCGCATAGTCCTGGCCCAGGTCCTTGATCAGGAACGGCACCCCGGCGAACGGCCCCGACGTCGCGTCCGACGGGGCGCACGGGACGTCGCGAACGATCGCGTTGAGCAACGGATTGACCGCAGCCGCCCGCGCGCGGGCCACCTCGAGCAGTTCCTCGCCGGTCACCTGCTTGGCGGCCACCAGCTCGGCGAGGCCGGTGGCGTCGTACGTGCGGTACTCCTCGAACTCCATGCCCCCATCCTTGCGTACGGGACGGCTGCGTGCGTGACGACGCGATGCTGCATCTTGTCCGCGCGGTCGCCGCTTGCCGCTCCTCCCGCGGCGCACCACGTACGCTGGAACGTGTGATCTGGCTCGCGACCCTGCTCGCGATCGCCGCCGGTGCGGCGTTCGCCGTCACTGCCGCACTCCAACATCGCGCCGCCGCTGCGGAGGCCGAACACCCCGTGGCCGACCCACGACTCCTCCTGCGATTGCTGCGCAGGCCGATGTGGCTCGCGTCCAACCTCACCGATTTCGTCGGCGCA
>DASVMH010000031.1:0-3731 GCA_036384455.1 Marmoricola sp.
CTATGACGCCAACGCCCTCAACGAGTCCGGCACCCCGGTCGGTGAGGCGATCGACGGGATGACGAAACTTCCCCACGACATGCCGTCGGTCATCTCCAGCACCGCCCGGCGCATCACCCGCGGCGAACGGACCGAGTACCAGAAGCTCGCCGCGATGCAACGCTGGTTCCGCAGCACCGGAGGGTTCCGCTACTCGACCGAGCCGGCCCCCGGCTCAGGCATGGACCTCCTCGCCGCGTTCATCACCCGCGACAAGGTCGGCTACTGCGAGCAGTTCGCGGCCGCGATGGCGGTGATGGCCCGCAGCCTCGGCATCCCCAGCCGCGTGGTGGTCGGCTTCCTCCGCCCCACGGGCAAGGCGCCGAAGGCGGGCACCGTCGAGTTCACCAGCGACGACCTGCACGCCTGGCCACAGTTCTACTTCTCCGGCTCGGGCTGGGTCACCTTCGATCCCACCCCGGGCGCGCGGACGGGCGGTGCGCCCGCCTACACCGAACAGGCGCTGAACAAGCAGCGGGTCCGACCCTCGCGGTCAGCCTCGCCCAGGCCGAAGCAACCCGCCCGGACCCGGACGCCTGATGTGGTGCAGCACAAGTCCGCCACCCACAAGCACACGGGAGGACACGGCGCATGGTGGCTGCTCCTCATCCCCGCCCTCGCGCTCGTGGCCGGGACCCCGAGGATGTTGCGCAGTCGGCAGCGCCGGCGCCGACTCGGTGTGCCGCAGGCCGCGGGACCGGCCGGAGTCGCGTCCGGCGCCTGGGCCGAGATCCGTGCCACCGCGCGCGACCTGGAGATGGACTGGGAGGACGGGCGCAGTCCGCGCCAGGCCTTCGCCGTCCTGCGCCTGCGCGCCGTGAACGACCCCGACCTCGCCGACGACCTCGACTGGTTGCGTCGCTTCATCGAGCGCGCGTGGTACGCCCCCGCCGGGCTCGTCGACGCCGACGACCCCGACGACCCCGACGACACAGAGCGGATCCGGCGCATCGTGCTCCGCTGGCGTTCCGCGATGCGTGCGCTGGTCACCGAGCGCGCCGCACGCCGCGAACGCTGGCTCCCCCGATCGCTCTTCGAGCGCCGCGCGCCGCTGCTCAGCGATCCGTTCCGCGACGTGGCTGTCGTCGAGCGGGACCGGACCCGGACCTGATCGGGTCAGGGTCCTTCGTGCCGGCGCCGCTCCCAGCGCTGCTCCATGCGTTGCATGAACGACCCGTGCGACCGGGCCTGCCGACGGGGGCCGGGGCGACCACCACGGCGACCGCGACGCCCACCGTCGACGACGGTGAACCTGCGCGTGGTCCCACCACGGGAGGGGTGCATGTCCGCGGCGTCGGAGTCGGGGGCGAGGACATGACCGGTGCCCGGCGCCGTGAATGCGTGCCGGCCGCGCCAGGCGCTGAGACCGAAGGTCGCCGAGGCGACCATGACCACGAATCCGGCGATGCTCATCGCCGGCAGTTGCGCGAACGCACCGCCCACGAGTAGCCCCAGCCCGACGAGGAAGACCACCCCGGCGAGGATGGCTCGCACCTGCGCGGACCGCTCGAGGGTGCGGCCCTGCAGCGCCGAGACGAACTTCGGATCCTCCTCGGCGAGGGCGCGTTCCATCTGCTCGAGCAAACGCAGCTCTTCTTCGGAGAGCGGCACGACTTCCTCCCTCGGATCTCGGAGCGGTCAACCGAATTCTAGGCGCGTCTGCGCCGGAGCGGTAGCCAACCCCGAAGTACGCCCGCCTCGGATCAGCGTCGAACGGCGAGCAGATGCAGTTGCGTGGCGAGGGCGAGGTACTCCGGACGATCCGCGACAGCCCGCTCGAGGGCGAGGAGCGCCGCCGAGGCACCCGCCTCCCCGTCCACGAGACCGGACGGGACCAGATCGCTGAACACGCGTACTCCGTGGACCGCCTCCACCTCGAACCCCGCGTCCTCGACGATCCGCGCGCACTCCCCCGCATCGAACAGGCGCGGGTGGGTCGGCTCGCCTGAGAGCACGTCTGCAGCCCGTCCGAACTGCCCCGCGACCGCCGCCGCGAGGACGGCGGCATGGCGCTGCCCCACGACGAGGCTCAGCGTGCCACCAGGGCGCAACGCGCTCGCGATGGTGTGCAGGCCGGCCGACGGATCGGAGAGGAGGCCGAGGACGTCGTGGCACAACACCAGATCGGTGCTCCCGGGGTCGACGAAGTCGCCGAGGGCGGAGAGATCTCCCTGGATGCCGATGAGGCGATCCGTCACGCCGCGCTCGTCGGCCCGCCTGCTCGCTGCGGCGAGTGCATCGGGACTCGGATCGATCACCGTGACGGTGTGTCCCAACTCGGCCACCCGCACCGCGAAGCCGCCGGTGCCACCGCCGACGTCGACGATGCGCTGGCCGGGGTCGGACAATCTCGGGCTCAGGGCGTCCCAGACGACCGCGGTCCGCGCCGCCGACCGCTGCTCCCAGTGCATGGGCACACCTTAGAGGCTCCCCCTAGTCTCGGGTCATGACGAACCATCCCAGGATCCAGTCCTTCGAGGAGGAGTTGCGACGCCGTGGCGGCACCGGCGAGATCCGAGTGCTCCCCGAATCGGTGCACACCGCTGCCCTTGCCGCTGCTGCCCTGGGTTGCGAGGTCGGGGCGATCGCCAACAGCCTGCTCTTCGACGGCGACGGCGCCCCCGTCCTCGTCCTGACCTCCGGCGCGCACCGGGTCGACACCGACAAGGTGGCCGGGGACGCGGGGGTGTCACGCCTCAAACGCGCGAGCGCCGAGTTCGTCGCCGAGCACACGGGCCAGGTGATCGGCGGGGTCTCCCCGATCGGGCATCCCGCACCCGTACCGACCTTCCTCGACGTCGCGCTGCGGGAGTTCCCGGTCATCTGGGCGGCGGCCGGCCACCCCGCGGCAGTGTTCTCCACCTCGTACGACGAACTGCTCGCCCTGACGGGAGCGACCGAGATCTCGGTCTAGGCTGCCGCCGTGGACCTGGTGCCGATCGTGTTCAGCAGTGGCTGGGCCAGCGGGATGAACGCGTATCTCGTGGTGCTGGTGCTCGGGCTGGCCGACCGGTTCGGCGACTTCAGTCAGATCCCCGATGTGCTCGGCACCGCACCGGTGCTCGTCGCGGCCGGTGTGCTCTACGCCGTCGAGTTCGTCACGGACAAGATCCCCTAGGTCGACTCCACGTGGGATGCGATCTCGACCGTGATCAGGCCGGGCGTGGCGGCGATCCTCGCGGTGCTCGTCTCCGGTGACGCCGACAGCCTGCAGCAGGCTGCGTACGCCGTGCTCGGCGGCGGCACCGCGTTGGCCAGTCATGCGACCAAGTCCGGCGCCCGGTTGGCCATCAACGCCTCCCCGGAGCCGCTCACCAACATCACGGCGAGCCTCACCGAGGACGGGCTCGCCCTCGGAGTCGTGCTCGTGCTCATCCACCACCCGTGGATCGCGCTGACGATCAGTGCGATCCTCCTCGTCCTCGGCACCGTCCTGCTGGTCGTGGTGCTCCGCTACGTACGCCGTGGCTGGCGTCGGTGGAAGGGCCTGCCCCCACTGACGATCTGACCGCGCGCACCCTCGCGTACCCTCCCCTGTCATGGCACGAGCTGTGGTGATCGGCGGCGGGTACGGCGGACTCGCATCATCGGTGCGGCTGGCGAAGCTCGGCCACGAGGTCACCCTCGTCGAGGCACGCCATCAGCTCGGTGGCGCGGTCGGCACGGTCGAACGTGACGGCTTCACCTGGGAC
>DASVMH010000032.1:0-16670 GCA_036384455.1 Marmoricola sp.
CGAGGCCGACGTCGAGCAGGAACCGGAGCCGCTCCTGGATCTCCTTGAGCACCCGCTCGGCGATCTGGCGCTCCCGAGCCGTCAGCTCCAGGTCGCCGAGGAAATCAGCGGCCCCGTCGATCGGCAGCGCGCACACCTCGGCAATGCTCTTGCCGCCGAGCGTCACCGCCCGTGTCACCGGCTTGAGACGGGTGCCCTCACACGCCGGGCACGGCACCTCACGCATGAAGCCCTCGAACCGCTCGCGACTGGTGTCGGACTCGGCCTCGCGGTGGCGCCGCTCGATGTAGGGGCGGACGCCTTCGTACTTCGTGTAGTAGGAGCGTTGCCGGCCGTAGCGGTTGGTGTGGACCACGTGCACCTTGGTCGCATGGCCCTCGAGGATCACCGCGCGGTGCTTCTTCGAGAGCTTCTCCCAGGGCGTGTCGATGTCGAACCCGAGCT
This sequence comes from Marmoricola sp., assembly GCA_036384455.1. GTDB lineage: Bacteria > Actinomycetota > Actinomycetes > Propionibacteriales > Nocardioidaceae > Marmoricola. The sequence continues at coordinate 445 of DASVMH010000032.1, forward strand.
CATCGCCGAGGGCGGCCAGCAGGCGCGTGAAGTAGTCGGCGACGTGCGCACCCGACCACGGCTGGATGACGCCCTCGGCCAGGGTGGCGCCCGGGTCGGCGATGACCAGCTCCGGGTCGACCTCCATGCGGGTGCCGAGGCCGTGGCACTCCGGGCACGCTCCGAACGGCGAGTTGAAGGAGAACGACCGCGGCTCGAGGTCGTCGGTGTCGATGACGTGCTCGTTGGGACAGGCCATCCGTTCGGAGAAGCGGAGCTCGCGCCGGTCGTCTCCCTCCGGCAGGTCCACGAGGTCGAAGACGACCAGGCCGGAGGCGAGGTTGAGCGCGGTCTCCACCGAGTCGGTCAGGCGTCGCTTGGCCGACGGCTTCACTGCGAGCCGGTCGACGACGACCTCGATGGTGTGCTTCTTCTGCTTGTCGAGTTTCGGGGGCTCAGCGAGCTGGATCGTCTCGCCGTCGACGCGGGCACGGCTGAAGCCCTGGGACTGCAGTGAGCTGAAGAGGTCGACGTACTCCCCCTTGCGGCCGCGGATCACCGGAGCGAGCACCTGGAACCGGGTGCCCTCGTCGAGTTGCATGACCCGGTCGACGATCTGCTGCGGTGTCTGCCGCTCGATCGGTGCCCCACAGGTCGGGCAGTGGGGGCGGCCGGCGCGCGCGTAGAGCAGGCGGAGGTAGTCGTAGACCTCGGTGATGGTGCCGACGGTCGAGCGTGGGTTCTTCGACGTCGACTTCTGATCGATCGACACCGCCGGAGACAGGCCCTCGATGAAGTCGACGTCGGGCTTGTCCATCTGGCCGAGGAACTGCCGCGCGTACGCCGACAGCGACTCGACGTAGCGGCGCTGGCCCTCGGCGAAGATCGTGTCGAAGGCGAGCGAGCTCTTCCCCGAGCCTGACAGGCCGGTGAACACGATCAGGGAGTCGCGGGGCAGGTCGAGGGAGACGTCCTTGAGGTTGTGCTCGCGTGCACCGCGGATGACGATCTGGTCGGCCACCGTGTCCCCTGCCTCGTCCCTGTTTCGGGTGATCTCTACGCGTCGAACGGAATCGAACACATGTTCGTCCATTCTACGGCGCCGCACAACCAGCCACGCCGACGCACTCCACCGTAGGCGGCCGCACCGACATCGCGGACACGACCCCGTGGAGGCGGGCCGGTCGTAGGCTCCATCCATGGCGACGACGTACACCGGGAAGGTGCGCCCGGGCGGCACTCCGGACACCCGCGAGCTCCAGAACCTCATCATCACGAAGGTCGCCGTCGACCCGGAGATGTCCAACAACGCGTACCTCCTGCGCTGCCGTGCCACCGACGACCAACTCCTCATCGACGCTGCCGCGGAGCCGGCCACGTTGCGCACGATCATCGGTGACGGCGGCCTGCGCACGATCGTCACCACGCATCAGCACTGGGACCACCATCGCGCCCTTGCCGAGATCGCGGCCGAGACCGGAGCGACCGTCGCGGCCGGGGCGCCCGACGCCGATGCGATCACCGAGCAGACCGGCGTCACCGTCGACGACCGGCTCGAGCAGGGTGACACGGTGCAGGTCGGTCAGTGCCGCCTCGACGTGATCGCGATCGCCGGCCATACGCCCGGCTCGGTCGCTCTGGTCTACGACGACCCCGAAGGCACCCAGCACCTGTGGACCGGCGACACCCTCTTCCCCGGCGGCCTGGGGGCGACGTTCGGCGATGCCGACGCCTTCGCACAGCTCTACGACGAGGTGTCGACCAAGATCTTCGGGCACCTCCCCGACGAGACCTGGTTCTACCCCGGTCACGGCGACGACGGCGTCCTCGGCAACGAGCGACCGCACCTGGCCGAGTGGCGCGAGCGCGGCTGGTGAGCGAGCGCTACCGGTACGACGCCCCGGCACCGGTCCGTCCGGTGCTCCCGCACGTGGAGGGTCTGCTCGCGGGCGCCGCGGAGGTCGACATCACGCCGCCGCCGGGGATGCCCAAGGCGGGGCATTCGAAGAACGCTCACGACGGCGACGGCTTCCGCACTCGCCTGCGGGCCCGGGTCATCCACCTGCGTTCCGGGACGGGGTCGGTGCTGCTCATCGGGCAGGACCTGCTGGCGGGATCGGCTCTGATCCACCGCCGAGTGGCGCAGCGGGTTGCCGACGACGTGCCCCTGGGCGGCATCTTCCTCACCGCCACGCACACCCACGCCGGTCCTGGGCAATACAGCGGCTCGGCGTTCTACAACGACTGGGCCTCCAACCGGCCCGGGTTCGACCCCGGTTATGCGGACTTCCTCGTCGATCGGATCGCCGGGGCCGCCCGCGAAGCGGTCGCCTCCCGCCGGCCCGCGCGGGCCGCGGTGGGCAGAGCGGAGGTGCGCGGGTTCACCCGCAACCGATCGCTCGGCGCGCACGTACGCAACTCCGGCGTCACCGATCGACGCATCGAGGACCAACGCCGCTACCTCGCCATCGATCCCGACCTCCACCTGCTCAGGGTCGACGACGACGACGGTCCGATGGCCACGTTCACGTGGTTCTCCATCCACGGCACCGGGATCAGCCACCACGACCCCTCCTACAACGCCGACGTCTGGAGCTACCTCACCGGCGAGGTGGCAGATCGCGTCGAGGCCGACACCGGCCGCCGGCCGATCTGTGGCGCCGCGGTGGCCAGCCATGGCGACATGACCCCCGCTGTACGCCCGGGGATGCTCACCTTCCCCGAGGCCGAGCGCGTCGGGCGCGGGATCGGAGCCATCGCTGCCGGGCTCCATCGCGCACTCGAGCCGCAACTCTCCTCCGAGGTGATCGTGGCGACCGCGTATCGCGAGGTCCCGGTCGCTCCGGCCGGAGCCGTCGACGGCTTCACCCTCCAGCCTCCACGCATCGGCTGGGCGAAGACGGCCGGCGCGGCCGAGAACACCACGCCGGTGATCCATCTCGTGCCGCCGTTCCGCGCCGGCTTCGGCAAACGACCGCGGGGCCCGCACGGTGAGAAACGGATCATCGGCACCGAGCGCGGTCACGCCCGCCTCGTCGCACCTGATGACCGGTTCCCGGGGGTCCTGCCGGTCCAGATCCTCCGGATCGACGACGCGGCCGCGATCGGGTTGCCGTTCGAGGTGACGGTCGAGGCGGGCCGGCGCATCGCCGCCGAGGCACGTGATGCCCTGGGCGCGGACGACGTCTGGGTGTCCTCGCTGGTCGGAGATCACTGCGACTACCTGACGACGCCGGAGGAGTACACCGCGCAGTTCTACGAAGGGGCCAGCACGCTCTTCGGTGCCGAACAGCAGCAGTGGGTCGCCGGAGTCGTCCGCGGACTGGCGCAGGACGCGCAGATAGACGTGGTCGAGGACGCCGGCGCCCGTACGTTCGACTTCGGCGTGCACCACTACCTCGCCCGTCCGACCGGGGCCGAACCACACCCCCCGGTCGTCGGCAACGCACGTTTCATCGAGGCGACCGCGCGCGAGGATGCGTACTGGGAGATGGCCTACACCGACCTCCCGCCGGGCGACCTCGCGTGGCACGCGCCGATCGTCCGGGTCGAGGTCGAAGGCCCTGACGGGTGGGTGCCGGCGGTCTACGACGGGCGGCCGGTCGACGACCAGGGCTGGCGGATCGGCGTCGTCCATCGGGGGGCGATGCGCACCGGACGCCATCGCTACGTCGTGCGCTGGTTCGGTCCACCTCTCGGGATCCCTGCGCGGCACCGTTTCGTGCTGCTAGACAACGGCCGACGACCCGGCACGACCGGCCCGGCCTTCGACTAGGAGACGAGATGGACATCAACGGATCCCGGGTGCTGCTCACCGGTGCCACCGGCGGCATCGGCCACGCCCTCGCCAAGGCGCTCCACGGCGCCGGGGCTCGTCTCGTCGTCACCGGCCGCCGGGTCGAGATCCTCGAACCGCTGGCGGCCGAGACCGGAGCCGAGCTCATCGCCGCCGACCTGGCCGATCCGACCCAGCTCGAGTCGTTGGTCGAGCAGGCCGGGGACATCGACATCCTCGTCGCCAACGCAGCACTCCCCGGTACGGGTGACTTCGCCACGATGGATCCCGAGCGCATCGACGCGAACATCGACGTGAACTTCCGGGCCCCGATCGTGCTCACCCAGGCTGTGCTCCAGGGCATGCTCGAGCGCCGCCGGGGTCAGATCGTGCTGATCGGCTCCCTCTCCGGGCTGGTCGCGTCGCCCAACAGCGCGATGTACAACGCGACCAAATTCGGGTTACGCGGGTTCGCCCACGCACTGCGCCAGGACCTGCACGGCACCGGCGTCGGCGTCTCGATCGTGCACCCGGGCTTCGTGAAGGACGCCGGGATGTTCGTCGACAGCGGGATGGACCTGCCCAAGGGCACCCGGCTGGTCTCACCCGAGCGGGTCGCTCAGGACATGCTCAGCGCCATCCGCAACGACCGTGGTGAGGTGCTCAGCGCGCCGGTGGAGCTCGGCCTCGCCTCCCGCCTCGGCGGGATCGCCCCCGGCCTCAGCGGCCGGATCCAGCGCATGGCCGGTGCCGCCGACATCACCGCGGAACACCGCGGCGCCGACTGAAACTGAATCCACCGGTTCGGGCATTGGCCGGCGCGGTCTCCGGCGTCGGGTTCGTGGGTGGTTCGAATCGCTCTCGGCTGACGGGTCGTGGGTGGTGGCGGTGTGCGGCAGCGACGACAGCGGTGAGCGCGCAGTTGCGGCGAGCTGTCGGGTTTGCGGTGGATTGAGGGGCGCCGCTGCGCCCTCGCTCATCTATTTCGTTGATCACTGCCGAATACGGGTACTGATCAACGAAACAGATCGCGTCAACGCGCCAACATCGCCAAAAGCCCAGAGTCGTGTAGATCCCGTTCACCAGGTGGATGGGATCTACACGACTCTGCGATATCCCGCCCGGCGGACAGGACAACCCGCCACAAGCCGGACACCCGACCGCCGGTCCGAGCCGCCCGTCCACCTCCGTCGTCGCTGCCAACGACCGCCACCACCCACGACCCGTCAGCCGCGAGCGACGGCCAAGCCGCGCGACGCCGTGCGCCGGCCAATGCCCGAACCCGTGGATTCAGGCTCGGCCAAGCTCGGCTTGGCCTCGCTCAGGCGTTGTAGCTGATCCGGAGCTTCTCGCTCGCGGGCATGGACTGGCACACCAGGCGGATGCCGTCGGCGAGGTCGTCGGCGTCGAGGACGTCGTTGTGCTTCATCTCCACCTCGCCCTCGAGGACGACGCAGGCGCACGCGGAGCACTCACCCTCACGACACGAGAACGGCGCGGGCACGCCCTTGTCCTCGAGGAACTCCAGCAGCGGCTTGTCGCCCTGCCAGTCGTCGAAGGCGTACTGCTCACCGTCGAGCTCGACCTCGACCGACACCGGGCCGGCGAAGGAAGGGGCAGCGATGTCGCCGGCCTCGTCGGCGTCATCGACCTCGGCGATCGCGGACTGGGCGGCGAGCACCTCCTCGACGTCGCCGAAGGGGTTGCCACCCAGGGTCACGAACTTCTCCTGGTGGCGCCGCGACCGCGGGAACTCGAGCTCCTTGAGAACGTCCACGACCGCCTTCATGAACGGCGCCGGTCCACAGACGAAGGCGGTCCGGTCGGCGAACATCTGCGAGAACGTACGCAGCGTGTCGATCGACGGCAGGCCCTGCACCGATTCGAGCCAGTGCACGACCACGAGCCGGTCGGGATGCGCCTGCGTCAGTTCGCGCAACCGACGGGCGAAGATGACCGAGTGCTCGTCGCGGTTGGCGTAGAAGAGGACGACCTTGCCGGTGCCCTTCTGCAGCGCGGTCTCCGCGATCGACAGCACCGGCGTGATCCCCGAACCACCCGCGAAGAGAAGGAGGTCGTCGTCGATCTCCTTGGGGGTGAAGATGCCGCTCGGCGGCAGCAGGCGCAGGGTGTCTCCGGGCTTGACGTTGTCGTTGAGCCAGTTGGAGGCGTAGCCGTCGACGGTGCGCTTCACCGTGATCTGGTGGCGACCGGAGTGGGGCGTGCTCGACAGCGAGTAGCAGCGTGACGCGATCCCGTCCCGCTCCGAAGGCACCGCCACGGTCAGGAACTGGCCGGGCGTGTACGCGAACGTCTCCTTCAACTCGTCGGGGATCTCGAAGGCGATCGACTTCGCGTCCGCAGTTTCCTCGATGACCTCACTCACGGTGAGGACGTAGGACTCAACGGCCACGACTCTCCCTCCACGAATCAGTAGCCATCGGTGGCACCGATCTCGATCTCTCCGTCGGCAGTAGCACGCTCGATGGAGGCCATCATCCTCGGACAGGTCGCGTGGACGGGGCGTCCTTCCGTTTGCTGGGACATCTTCGTGAATTCCGGGCACGCGGCGACGGCGTCGGCCGACCACTGCACCGACGTGTGGTGCGGGCTGTTCTTCTTCACCCGTACGGTCGCCAGGCAGTCGAGGCAGGCCACCTCGACCAGCCGCGCATCGAGATAGAGCCGCTGGTCCTCGGCGGTCTCCTCGGTGGTGGCGCCTGAAGCGACACCGAAGGACAGCATCAGTGGCCGCCGGTGGGGGCGTCCATGCGGGCGAGGTTCTCCGCGACCTCGGCACGCCAGAACTCGTTGGCCTTGGTGGTGTCGACCTCGAACTCGAAACGGTCGGTCATCTCCGTGGTGACCTCCGCCTTGTCGACGTAGAACTGCTCGTACCAACGACGCAGCTGGTAGACGGGGCCGTCCTCCTCGCACAGGAGCGGGTTCTGCACCGGAGCCTTGTTGAGCCAGATGTTCACGTCCTGCATGAAGCCCTGGCCGAACATCTCCGAGTAGCGCGAGCCGATGTACTCGGTCGTCTTCTCGTCGACACCCTCGGGCTTCTTGACCTTGAGGCCGTAGTGCAGGACGAACGAGTTGTCGGAGGTCGGCACGTGGCAGTTGATCAGGACGACATCGGTCAGGAACCCCTTGTAGTCGTTGTAGAGCCAGTTGACCATGAAGGACGGGCCGTAATAGGTCGCCTCGGACTTCAGCAGCAGGCTCTCGTCGCCGTACCCCTCGCCGGCCTTGTCCGGGCGTCCGGTCGACTCCATGAACTGGCTGGCCAGATGTCCCTCGAAGACGTTGCGGAAGTTCGTCGGGAAGGCGAAGTGGATGTAGAAGAAGTGCGCCATGTCGACGACGTTGTCGATGATCTCCCGGCAGTGCGCGTTGGGCACGTCGAGGGTGTTCCACACCCAGTCGGTGTAGACGTCGGGGTCCATGATGTCCTCGAGCTCGGGCGGGAGGATCTCCATGTCCGCCGGCGAGCCCTCGGGGTCGTGCCAGATCATCAGCAGGCCGTTGCGCTCCACGGTCGGATAGCACTGCGTACGCGCCCGCAACGGCACCCGGCGGGCGTACGGGATCGCCTTGCAGCGTCCGTCGCCACCCCACCGCCAGTCGTGGAAGGGGCAGGCGATCTCGTCGCCCTTCACGGTGCCCTGGGTGAGGTCGCCGCCCATGTGCCGGCAGTAGCCGTCGAGGACGTTGAGCTCGCCCTTGCTGTTCGCCCAGACCACGAGCTTGCCGCCGAAGCCCTCGACGCGATGCGGCTGGCCGTCGCGGAAGGTGTCGGCGACCCCGAGGCAGTGCCAACCGCGGGCGAACCTCGTCGGCGCGTCGCCGTGGTCGAGCGCGCGCGCCACGGTGGACTCGGTGCTGCTCGGGCCGCTGGGTCCGGCGGGAGCCTGGGGCGCGGTCGGGGTGCTGGTCATCACTGCCTCCGTTTCGTCGACTCGGCCAATACTAGAACACGTTACAGTTTCACGGTAACGTTGGCACGCGGGCAGGCCGTACCACTGCCGCCCAGCCAACACCCAACGGAGCGAGGACGAAACCCATGCGGATCGCGTTCACCGAGGAGGAAGAGGCACTGCGCAAGCAGTTGCGGGGCTACTTCTCCGACCTGGTCACCCCGGAGATCCGAGCGGGCCTGTCCACCGCGACCGGCGACTTCCGGGAGTCCGGCGAGTTCGGCGACGCGAACGTCTACAAGAGCGTGATCCGCCAGGTCGGTGAGGACGGCTGGCTGGGCATCGGCTGGCCCGAGGAGTACGGCGGCCAGAACCGCTCCATGATGGAGCAGCTGATCTTCACCGACGAGGCCGCGATCGCCGGCGTCCCGATCCCCTACCTCACCCTCAACACGGTCGGTCCGACGATCATGCGCTTCGGCACGGAGGCCCAGAAGGAAGAGATCCTCCCCAAGATCCTCAAGGGTGAGATGCACTTCTCGATCGGCTACTCCGAGCCGGGCTCGGGCACCGATCTGGCGTCGTTGAAGACGCGAGCCACGCTCGAGGGTGACGAGTGGGTGATCAACGGGCAGAAGATGTGGACCTCGCTGATCCAGTACGCCGACTACGTCTGGCTCGCCTGCCGCACCGACCCCGACCTGCCGCGCCACAAGGGTCTGTCGATGATCCTGGTGCCGACCTCGGCGCCGGGCTTCTCGTTCACCCCGGTGCACACCGTGGCCGGCGTCGGCACGAGCGCGACCTACTACGAGGACGTCCGGGTGCCGAAGGAGAACCTCGTCGGCGAGCTCAACGGCGGCTGGGCACTGATGACCAACCAGCTCAACCACGAGCGGGTGGCACTGACGTCCTCGGCCCCGATGGTGCACTCCATCGAGTTGACCACCCAATGGGCACGCGAGACCGGCCGGATCGAGGAGGAGTGGGTGCAGGTGCTGCTCGGTCGCGCCAGGGCGCGCGCCGAGATGCTCACCCTGCTCAACTGGAAGCTCGCCTCGGCCACCACCGACCTCTCCCCTGCCGAGGCATCCGCCACGAAGGTGTACGGCTCGGAGACGGCCACCGAGGTCTACCGATCCCTGATGGAGATCGTCGGACCCACATCGCTGATCCGCGGGAGCGAGACCGGTGCCGAACTGGCCGGCCGCCTCGAGCGGTTCTACCGCTCGTCGCTGGTGATGACGTTCGGTGGCGGTACGAACGAGATCCAGCGCGACATCATCGGCTACGTCGGCCTCGGCCTCCCGGCCGCCAATCGCTGATCACATAGAGGAGATGGACTGCAGCTATGGATTTTGACATCCCCGCAGAGGCGACCGAGGCCGCCGAGCTCGCCGCGACGATCTTCGCCGACAACTGCACCCAGGAGCGCCTCCGTGCGGCTGAGGCCGACGGCGACCGCTTCGACGCCGACCTGTGGCACACCCTGGGCGAAGCGGGTCTGATCGGACTGCCGCTGCCCGACTCCGCCGGAGGGGCGGGCCTCGGGGTCCTCGAGGCGACCGCCGTGCTCATCGAGGCGGGCAAGAAGATCGCGCCGGTCCCGCTCGCACACCATCAGGTCGCGGCCATGGCACTGGCCCAGTTCGGAGGGGCGGACAACGCCGATCTGCTCGCTCGGTCCGCCACGGGCGGCGTGATCCTCACCGTCGCGGGGCCGGCCGACCGCAGCGGCGTGCACTCGGTCGTACCGGCGGCGACGAAGGCGGCCGCGATCCTCGTCCCCGTGGAGACCGAAGGACAGATCTCGGTCGTCGTGGTCACGCCGGACGCCCCCGGCGTGAGCATCGAGCCTCAGCAACTCAGTGACGGCGAGCTGGCCGGTCGGATCTCGATCACCGACCCGAGCGCACTGCCGACCCTCGGCGGTGCCGATGTCGCGGTCTGGCTCGACGAGCACCTGCGCGTCGCGATCACGGCCTATCAGCTCGGTGTCGTCGACGGTGCCCTCGCCCTCACCTCCGGGTACGCCCGTAAGCGTGAACAGTTCGGGCGCGCGATCGGCACCTTCCAAGCCGTGTCGCAGCGGCTGGCCGACGGGTACATCGACGTGCTCGGAGCGCGGCTGATGCTCTGGCAGGCCGCGTGGCGGCTGTCCGAGGGTCTGCCCGCCGCCACCGAGGTCGCCGGCGCGGCGCTCTGGGCGGCTGATGCCGGACACCGGCTCGCGCACACGACCGTGCACGTCCACGGCGGGGTCGGTATCGATCTCGACGGCGAGGCACACCGCTACTTCACCGCTGCCAAGCGCAACGAGTTCCTGCTCGGCGGCACGACGGCCCAGGCCCGGTTGATCGGCGCGGCGCTCGCGAGCTGACGTGAGCACCGACACGATCCGCGACCTGCTGCTGAGTCACTACGGCTCGTCGACGGCGGCGCTGCGTTGGCGCGCCGAGGACGGCACCGTCGAGGCGCAGACCTGGACCGAGCACCTCGCCGAGGCGAGCGCGCTGGCTGCGGCGATCGAGAGCCGGTTCGATCCCACGAAGCCACCGCACGTCGGCGTCCTGCTCGGCAACGGGCCCGACCTCGCACTCCACCTCAGCGCTGCCGGCCTCGGCGGACACGTCCTGGTCGGCCTCAACAACACCCGGCGCGGCAGTGCGCTCGCCCGCGATGTCGCCAAGGGCGACTGTCAGTTCGTCGTCACCGACGCCACGCACCGCGAGCTGCTCTCCGAGGTCGAGGTGCCGGTCGTCGAGCGTCTCGACAGGCCCGACGGCCAAGCGCAGGTCGAGCCTGTCGACCTCACCGGCGATTCCCTCTTCATGCTGATCTTCACCTCGGGCACCGGCGGGGACCCGAAGGCGGTACGTGTCACCCACAAGAAGATCGCCACACTCGCGGGCTACATGTCCGAACGACTCGGACTCACCGGGGACGACGTGCACTACGTCTCGATGCCGTTGTTCCACTCCAACGCAGTGATGGCCGGTTGGACCCCTGCTCTGGCGACGGGCGCATGCATGGCGGTGGCGCCGTTCTCAGCGACCGGTTTCCTTCCCGATGTCAGGGCGTTCGATGCGACGTACGCCAACTACGTGGGCAAGCCGCTGGCGTACATCCTGGCCACGCCGGCCGCTCCGGACGACGCGGACAACCCGTTGCGGTTGGTCTTCGGGAACGAGGGCGGCGAACGCGACATCGAGGAATTCGCGCGCCGTTTCGACTGCCGGGTGATCGACGGCTTCGGATCGACGGAGAACGCCGTCGTCATCTCGAGGATCCCAGGGACGCCCCCGAACGCGCTCGGTCAACCCGCCGAGAACGTGGCCGTCCTCGACCCGGAAACCGGCGCGGAGTGCCCACGCGCGACGTACGACGCGGCGGGTGCGGTGACGAACCTCGACGAGTGCGTCGGCGAGTTGGTCAACGTCGCGGGCGCCGGCCAGTTCGACGGCTACTACAACGATCCCGAGGCGACCGCCGAGAGGATGCGGGACGGGAAGTACTGGAGCGGTGACCTCGCCTATCGGGATGCTGACGGGTGGGTCTACTTCGCCGGGCGTACGAGCGACTGGTTGCGCGTCGACGGCGAGAACCTCGCCGCTGCACCGATCGAGCGGCTGCTGCTGCGTCATCCCGCGATCAGCGAGGCCGCGGTCTACGCGGTCCCGGACCCGCTCGCCGGGGACCAGTTGATGGCGACGCTCGTGCTGCGAGCGGAACTGACGCCCACGGAGTTCGGCGCCTTCCTGGGTGCGCAGGAGGACCTCGGCACCAAGTCATGGCCACGCTTCGTGGCGATCGCGGACGCGATCCCGCGGACAGCGACGAACAAGGTGCTCAAACGCGACCTGCAGGCGGTCGGATCAACCGCGGCCACATGGATTCGCGGCGATCGTGACCGTGACTACGAAACTCAGCCGCGGTAGTTCGTCAGCCGCTCGACGGCCTGCTCGTACTCGCTGACCAGTTGCGCCATCACGTCCGCCACCGGCCGCACCTCGTTGGTACGCCCGACGATCTGCCCCGCGGGCATCGCGATCGTGTCGGGGTTGTCGCCGGAGTTCATCCGGTTGTGCGCGTCGGCCACAAGGAGGTTCTGCAGGGGCATCGGCAACGGCTCCGGAGCGCCCTCCTCGGCCCAGGCCTCGGTCCACTTCGTCTTGAGCAGCCGCGCGGGCTTGCCGGTGTAGATCCGCGCCCGGACGGTGTCGCCGGAACCGGCACGCAGCAACGCGTCCCGGATGCCGGTGCCCTGGGAGAGGTCGTACTCCTGCACCGTGAGCCACAACGAACCGGTCCAGACGCCTTGTGCGCCGAGCGCCAACGATGCGGCCACCTGGCGGCCGCAGCCGATGCCGCCCGCGCCGAGCACGGGCACGTCCGGCCCGACCGCGTCGACGATCTCCGGTGTGAGCACCATGCTGGCGATCTCGCCCGTGTGGCCGCCGGCCTCGTAGCCCTGCGCGACGATGATGTCGACGCCGTTCCTCACGTGCGAGAGCGCGTGCTTGGCGGCACCGGCGAGGGCGGCGACCTGCACGCCGTGCGCGTGCGCCTTCTCGATCACGTCCACCGGCGGCGATCCGAGGGCGTTGGCGATCAGGACCGGGCGGTGACTGAGCGCCACGTCGACATGTGAACGGGCGACCGAGTGCAGCCAGCCGAGGACGCCCTCGCGGCCCTCGCCCTCGGGCAGCGGCGGGACGCCGAGCTTGAGCAGCGTCTGGTCCACGAACTCCTTGTGGCCCTGCGGGATCATCGCCTGCAGATCGACGGCCTTGCCCTCGGTGGGGACCTTCATCGGCATCACGACGTCGACGCCGTACGGCTTGCCGTCGGTGTTGTCGTCGAGCCAGTTCAGGGTCTCGTCGAGTTCCTCGGCGTCGTTGAAGCGGACGGCGCCGAGCACGCCCAGGCCGCCCGCCTTCGAGACGGCCGCGGCGACCTTCTCCGAGGGCGTGAAGGCGAAGATCGGGTATTCGATCCCGAACCGCTCGCACAGGTCGGTCTTCATCAGGCGCCCGCCTTCTCGGCGGTCTCGGCTTCGAGCGCCTCCATCGCGATCTCCTTGGCGCGCGGATACTGCGCCTTGCCGGTCGCGTTGCGCGGGATCTCGTCGACGATGGTCAGCCGCCGGGGCAGTTTGTAGCCCGACAGTGACGAGCGCAGCGAGTCGCGCAGTTCGTCGAGTTCCAGGGTCTCGCCCTCGCGTACCTGCACGACGGCGGTGACGACCTGGCCGTACGTCTCGTCGGGAAGGCCCACCACCAGTGCGTCGTAGACGGCGGGGTGCTTCTTCAGCGCCGACTCGACCTCTTCCGGGTAGACCTTCTCGCCACCGGTGTTGACGCAGTTGGAGCCGCGGCCGAGCAACCGGACCCGGCCGCCCTCCTCGATGCGGGCGAAGTCGCCGGGGATCGAGTAGCGGGTGCCGTCGATCTCGACGAAGGTCTTCGCGGACTTCTCGGGGTCCTTGTAGTAGCCGAGCGGCACGCTCTTGGCCCGGGCGAGCCGGCCGACGACACCGATGTCCGTGGCCGGGTCGAGGATGTTGTTGTCATCGTCGAGCACGACGGCCTCGGCGCCGAGGCTGATCACCGTGCCGGAGTCCTTGAGCGCGTCCTTGTCCTGCAGGCCGGTGCCGGTGAACCCAGTTTCGGAGGCGCCGACCGAGTCGGTGAAGACCGCGTTCGGGAACGCCGCCATCCAGCGCTCCTTGACCGGCTTGGAGAAGATCGCCGCACTGCTCGCGATCGCGAACAGGCTGGAGCCGTCGTAGTCGCCCTGCTCGTAGGTCTCGATCAGCGGCCGGGCCATCGCGTCGCCCGTCATGAAGAGCAGTTGCACCTTCTCCCGGTCGACGGTCTCCCAGACCTCGACCGGGTCGAACTTCGGTGACAGCAGCGTGACCGTGCCCGCGAACAGGTGCATGAGCAGCGCGGCCTGGGCGCCGCCGTGCATCAGCGGGCTCAGCGGCAGCCCGATGAGGGTGTTCTCGCCGGCCGCTGCCTTCTTCGACTGGTCGTACTCCTCCAGGCGCTCGCCGGTCATGAAGTCGATGCCGCCGCCGAGCACCCGCCAGAAGTCCTCGTGACGCCACATGACGCCCTTGGGATAGCCGGTGGTTCCGCCGGTGTAGATGATGTGTACGTCGTCGGCCGAGCGCTCGCCGAAGTCCCGGCCGGCGCTCTGCCCCTCACAGGCCTGGGCGAGGGTCACCGCGCCGTACGTCGTCGGGTCCGGCTCGTACGTGGGCTCCGTGCCGAAGTCGTCGGCCTCGGGGATGACGACGACGGTGGCGATCGCGGCGTGTTTGGGTGCCACCTTGGCGGCGAGTGCGCCGTACTCCCGCTCGACGATCAGACCCTTGAGGTCGGCGTTGTCGAACAGGTAGTCCAGCTCGGCCTCGACGTAGCGGTAGTTGACGTTGATCGCCACGGCGCGGATCTTGAAGATCGCGATGACGGCGATGACGTGCTCGATGCTGTTCTTCGCGTAGACGCCGATGTGGTCGCCCGCGCCGAGGCCCCGAGAGGCCAGGAAGTGGGCGAAACGGTTCGCTTCCGCGTCGAGCTCGCCGTAGGTCATCACGCGGTCGCGCACCTTCAGGGCGGGGTCGCCGGGGACGGCGTCGACGGCGTGTTCGAAGAGATCTGCGATGTTCAGAGCCACGACCGCAAGACTAGAACACGTTCTCGTTTGTGGCTAGCATCGCCCCCATGACGGACACCACACCCATGCCTGAGGACGCGACCCAACCGCACCTCCTGGTCGAGCTCGAGGGCCACAAGCTGGTCGTGACGATGAACCGTCCCGACGCGCGCAACGCGCTCTCACACGAGATGCTCACGCTGATGGAGCAGACCTGGGAACGGGCCAACACCGACCCCGACGTACGGGTGGTGATCCTCACCGGTGCCGGCGGCTACTTCTGCGCCGGCGCGGACCTGAAGTCGATGTCGGCCAAGCCGCCCTCGGAGTCCTTCGAGTCCGGCGACTACGACCCGACCGTCATCAAGTCGCTGCTCAAGGGATACCGGCTGACCAAGCCCCTGATCGCCGCGGTCGAAGGGCCGGCGATCGCCGGAGGCACCGAGATCCTCACCGCGACCGACATCCGCGTGGCCGGCGAATCCGCCCGCTTCGGCGTGTCGGAGGCGCGATGGAGCCTCTACCCACTCGGCGGTTCGGTCGTCCGACTCCCCCGCCAGATCCCCTACACGATCGCGATGGATCTGCTGCTCACCGGCCGGCACATCAAAGCCCCCGAGGCCAAGGAGATCGGCCTGATCGGGTACGTCGTCCCGGACGGCGAGGCGCTTGCGAAGGCCCACGAGATCGCGGACCTGATCTGCGCCAACGGGCCGCTGTCGATCCAGGCGATCATCAAGACCGTGCGCGATTCCGAAGGGCGTCACGAGAACGACTGCTGGGCCGACGACGCCGCGGTGGGCGCCAAGGTGTTCTCCTCCGACGACGCCAAGGAGGGGCCGCGCGCCTTCGCCGAGAGGCGCAGCCCCCACTTCACCGGCAGCTGAGCCCCCAGCGGCCGCGGCTGCGCGTCAGGCGCACCACGGCAGGGAGGACCACCAGAATCCGCGACTCCACCGGCTGGTGCCGTACTTGGTGCGGACCCGCATGAAGACCTTGGCTCGCCGGTCGCTGGAGAAGCCCACGATGTCCGCCGACATGGCATGGGCCCGGAAGGGCAGCCAGCGCGGTCTGATGTAGTTCTGACCGGGCTGGTAGGGCGTCAGCTTGATCTTCAACTGGACCGAACCGGCGACCGCCGCCTTGCGGGCGTCGGCCCCGTAGGCGACCAGGTGTTCGCGCTCCGAGGTCCGCGTCAACCGGCAGGCCTGCGCCTTGACGTGCCGAGCGGTCACGTAGAGGTTCTTCCATGAGCGCGCGGCGTTCGCAGGTGTCGCCACCAGGACCGTCGCGCCGAGAACGAGGCCCAGGGTGAGTACGAATCCAGTCGTGATGCGTCGCATGGTGGGGAGCGTGCCCCGCGACGCTCGACGCGAAACCGGGACGGATCCGAGGTCTAGGGTTTCGCCATGACCGCAGGGAGCTTCTGGGGCGGGTTCGAGCAGGACCCACGCGATCCGCGGAACTCCGGGCTGCGCGCGTCCGACCGAGACCGCAACCAGGTGATCGAGGCGCTCGGCACCGCCTACGCCGAGGGTCGGCTCTCCCGCGACGAGTACGACGAGCGCAGCCGCGATGTCGGCGCCGCCCGCACGCTCGGGGAGCTCCCAGCGCTGGTCGGTGATCTGATTCCCAGTACGCCCGCTCGACTCTCTGAGGTGGAACTGCACGCCGAGGCCGTACGCCGTTACCGCGAGGAGCGCCGCGAGTCCTTCTCCTACCTCGTCCCGGCGTTGATCTGCTGGGTGATCTGGGCGGCGAACGGCATGGGCTTCCCCTGGCCCGTCTTCGTGACCATCGGCACCGCCCTCCCGACGATCAACATGTGGGTCAACCCGAAGGGGCACATCGAGTCCAAACAGCGGTCGCTCGAGCGCAAACAGGAGCGT
>DASVMH010000033.1:0-7045 GCA_036384455.1 Marmoricola sp.
TCCTTCACCGACTGGCACGACGTCCGCAAGCAGTTCGGGGTCGACTCGATCGACACCACGGGCGCGGCACAGAGCAAGTGGCTCAACCGTGCCTACGACAAGGACTTCACGGCGACCTCGGCGATCAGCGACGAGAGCGTCGCCATGACGAAGTATTTCGGTTTCTCGGCCGCCGACGCCGACTGGGAGGCGTACGCGCAGTCGACGGATGGGGCGGTGCTCGTGCTCCGGATGGACGACGGCGCCGACTTCGACACGTTCGCCAAGAATCTGAAGGCCCGCGGCTACAAGGAGCCCAAGTCCGACGACGGCGTGTGGAACGGTGGCCCGGACCTGTTGTCGACGATCGATCCGGAGTTGAGCCCGGAGCTTCAGTACGTCACGTTGCTGCGCAAGAAGCACCTCGTCGTGACCTCCGACAAGCTCGCGTACGCCGGGGAGGCGGCCAAGGTCGCCGACGGCCACGGCGACACGCTCGCGGGCAAGGTCGGCAACACCACGGACCTCGCCGGGAAGACCGATCACCCGATCGCGGCGGTCCTGTGGTCGAGGGACTTCGCATGCTCCGACCTCGCGATGACGCATGCGAGTGCCGCCGACCAGAAACGTGCCGACCAGTTGATCGCAGCGGCCGGCAAGACCAGTGCGCTGTCGGGCCTCATGATGTCGATGAACGCAGCCGGTGTGGTGACGGTGGCGGAACAGTTCGAGTCGGGCAGCCAGGCGCGGGAGAACCTCCGCGCCCGGGCCAAGCTCGCGGTCGGGCCCGCGGTGGGACGCGGCGAGGACACGTTCGGATCCGACTACACACTGACGTCGTCACGGACCAAGGGGTCGACGGTGTTGCTCACCATGAAGCCGCACGACCGGTCCCAGTTCCCGCTCTCCTCGATCTACGACGGGGCGGTCATCTTCGCGACCTGCTGACCGGATCAGGGGCGTGGCCGCTGGTGCAGCTCGATCAGCCTCTCCTGCAGGTCGACCGGGGCACGCTCGGGCCCGACCGGGCGCGTCCAGGAGCCGTCGGCGGCGAGGCTCCAGGATGACGTGTCGTGATCGAAGGCGAGGTCGAGCACGCGGCCGACCTGGTCGACGGCATCGGCCGTGGGCAGTTGCACGAGGACCTCGACGCGACGGTCGAGGTTGCGGTGCATGAGGTCGGCCGAGCCGATGTACGCCACGGGGTCACCAGCGTTCTCGAACCAGAACACCCGGCTGTGCTCGAGGTAGCGGCCGAGGACGGAGCGGACCTCGATCGTCTCCGAGAGGCCGGGTACGCCCGGGCGCACCCCGCAGATCCCCCGGATGAGCAACTGCACCGGGACGCCGGCCCGCGAGGCTCGGTAGAGCTCGTCGATGATCGCCTCGTCGACGATCGAATTCGCCTTGATCCGGATCCGCGCAGGCTGGCCGGCAGCGTGATGCTCGATCTCGCGCTGGATCAGCTCGATCAGGCCGGTGCGCACGAAGTCCGGAGCCACCATGAGCTCGTCGTAGGACGCGTTGCGGGAGTATCCCGACAGGTTGTTGAACAGGTGCGCGACGTCCTCGCCGATCACTTCGTTGCGCGTCAGCAGCCCGAAGTCCTCATACATCCGGGCCGTCTTGGGGTTGTAGTTCCCGGTGCCGATATGGGTGTAGCGGTGGATGCCGTCAGCCTCCTCGCGCACCACCATCGACAGCTTCGCGTGCGTCTTGAGGCCGACCAGGCCGTAGACGACGTGACAGCCGGCGTGTTCGAGGGCGCGGGCCCAGCGGATGTTGGCCTGTTCGTCGAAGCGTGCCTTGATCTCGACGATCACCAGCACCTGCTTGCCGGCCTCCGCGGCGTCGATGAGCGCCTCGATGATCGGGGAGTCGCCGGAGGTGCGGTAGAGCGTCTGCTTGATCGCGAGCACCTGTGGGTCGGCCGCGGCCTGTTCGAGGAACCGCTGCACGGACGTGGCGAAGGAGTCGTACGGGTGGTGCAGCAGTACGTCGGAGCGTTGCAGCGCCTTGAAGACGTCGACCGGTGATGCGGACTCGACGGGGGCGAGCAGCGGGTGGGTGGCCGGCACGAACGCTTCGTATTTCAGGTCCTCGCGGTCGAGGTCGGCGATGTCGAAGAGTCCACGCAGGTCGAGCGGACCCGGGAGGCGGACCACCTCGGCGTCGTCGATGCCGAGCTCGGAGACGAGCAGCGCCAGGACGTGCTCGTCGATGGTCTCCTCGACCTCGAGTCGGACGGCGGCGCCGAAGCGGCGTCGGGTGAGCTCCTTCTCCAGCGCCTTGAGGAGGTTCTCGGCGTCGTCCTCCTCGACCTCGAGGTCCTCGTTGCGGGTCACCCGGAAGGTGTGTGCGGCCAGCACCTCCATGCCGGGGAACAGCCTCTTGAGGTGCTCGCCGATGACGTCCTCCAACGGCACGAAGCGCTGGTTGCCGAGGCCGACGAACCGGTCGAGGCTCTGCGGCACCTTGACGCGCGCGAAGTGCTCCTTGCCGGTCTTGGGGTTGCGCACCAGGACGGCGAGGTTCAGCGAGAGCCCGGAGATGTACGGGAACGGGTGCGCCGGGTCGACCGCGAGCGGCGTCAGCACGGGGAAGATGCGCTGCTTGAAAAGCTTCTTGCAGCGCTTCTGCTCGTCGTCCTCGAGCTCGGTCCAGCGCAGCAGCTCGATGCCCTGCTCGCGCAGTGCGGGGATGATCTGGTCGCGGAAGACCTCCGCATGCCGCGACATCTGCTCGGCGGTCATCGCCCAGATCGCCTCGAGCTCCTCGCGCGGCATGAAGCCGGAGGCGGCACGGACGGCGACGCCCGCGGCGATCCGGCGCTTGAGGCCGGCGACGCGCACCATGAAGAATTCGTCGAGGTTGCTCGTGAAGATCGCCAGGAAGCGCACCCGCTCGAGCAGCGGCAGCGACTCGTCCTCGGCCAGTTCGAGAACCCGTCGGTTGAACCGGAGCCAGGAGAGCTCGCGGTCGAGGAAGCGATCGGGGAACGCCTCGAGGTCGGAGTCCACGGCGTCCCCCGAGTCGGACCCCTCGGGGACGGCGGCGATCGACAGGGAACTCATGACACCAGTCTTACAGCGCCAGGTGAACATCAGGCGACTGCGATGTCGCAGCGCTCCGGGTTTGCCGTAAGTTCAGCGCCGTGACCTCGCTGACCGAGACCTTCCAGACGCTGCTGGTGCGATCGTTGATGGCGCTGCCGGACAAGGCCAAACGCCTGCTCGCCGGCGCGCCGATCGAGATCGAGGGGCAGCGGCTCGGCACCGAGACCCAGCTGATGCTGCGGATGGAGAAGCTGAGTCATGTCACCCCGGCCGAGCAGCTCCCGTGGGGCCCGGCCAGAGCGGCACTGGCGATGCAGTCGCGGGTCGTCGGTGGTCAGCAGCCGATCGGTTCCGTACGCGACCTGACGATCGACGGGCCGGGTGGCCCGATCCCGCTGCGGCTCTACACGCCTACGTCACGCCTCGGCGAGCACAAGGTCCCGACGATGCTGTTCATCCACGGCGGCGGGATGGTCTACGGCGGGGACCACTCGACCCATGACCTGACCTGTCGCGCGTTCGCCGAGGAGTCGGGCGTCCAGTTGCTCTCCGTCGACTACCGCCTCGCCCCCGAGCACCCGTACCCCGCCGGCAACGAGGACTGCGTCGCGGCGTACGAGTGGCTGGTCGCCAATGCGGACAAGGTCGACGCCGACCCGGCGAGGCTCGCGGTCGGCGGTGACTCCGCCGGGGGCTACTTCTCGGCCGTCGTCGCGATCACGGCTGCCGAGAAGGGACTGCCGCTCGCGTTTCAACTGCTGATCTATCCGGCGACCGACTTCGTCGAGCTCAGCGCGAGCCGGCACCGCTTCGGCGAGGGTTTCTTCCTCACCAAGCAGTTCATGGACCAGGCGCTGGATGCGTTCGTGCCCGACCACGCCGACCGCTCCGGCCCGATGGTGAGCCTCGTTCGGCGCGACTCCTTCCCCGCCGGTCTGGCCCCGGCGTACGTCGTCACGGCCGGCTTCGATCCGCTGCGCGACGAGGGCGAGGCGTACGCCAAGCTGCTCGCCGAGCACGGTGTCAGCGTCGAGGCGAAGCGCTACCCGTCGATGATCCACGGCTTCATCAACATGACCGGGCTCGGCGCAGAGGCGCCGGCGTACCACCGCGAGATCTCGGAGGTGCTGCGCACGGCGCTTCGCTGAGCGGTCAGCGCTTCTGGATGAAGGCCATCAGCGTCGGTTCGAGCGGCGGTGGGGTGAGCCGGCCGATGGTGCCGGCAACGCGGGAGGCGGCGGTCGACGTGCCGAAATACGTCGGCTCACTGGTGTGGTTGTAGAGGTATCTGCGGTGGGTGGCGTCGGGGAACAGGCGCCGGAGGTCGCGGCGGGTGTTCATGGCATACCGCGTGGGGAACACGTCCCGCTCCTGGCGACCGGGTTGGAGTCGTTCGAGCAGCTTCGAGTGCAGGCGGTTGGGGACGGCGCGGGCGGCCAGTGCGATCATGCCCCACTTGTAGGGCGTACGCGCCGCGAACCAGCCGCCCGGCTTGAGCACCCGCGTGATCTCCGCGGCGACCTGCGGGGCGTCCTCGTGGTCGACGTGCTCGAGCACGTAGTCGGCGAGCACCAGATCGAACGACTCGTCGTCGAAGGGCAGTGACTCTCCGGGCGCGACGACGATGCCGCGGGCCAGGGTGGGGTTCTCGGCGACGATCGGATCGGGGTCGATCCCCACCACCTCGGCGACGCGCTCGTGGAAGGACCGCAACTGGACGTGGGTGGGCGCGAGCTCGCCCGGATCCGCCCACACGCCACGACCGGCGCCGAAATCGAGCACGTGGCTCTCCGGCGTCAGCAGTGCGTTGACGCGCAGGTAGAACTCGATGAAGCCGTCGCGTCGCGAGAACCCGCCGGCAGCCATCTCGGGGTAGAGCCGCGCCAGGTTCTCGGGTGGTTCGTACGAGGAGGTCATGTGCTCATTTCCGCGGAGGGGATGTGCTGCGAGTAGTTCTACACGGTCGGGGTGCCGAGGTATTGCACCTCGGTCCGGGCGACCTCGAAGCCGAGCTTCGTGTAGACGGCGATCGCCGGCCGGTTGTCGCCCTCGACATAGAGGATCACCTCGCCGACACCCTGCTCGGCCAGATGCCTCAGCCCGACGGCGGTGAGCAGGGTGCCCAGACCTCGGCCGGACGCCTGCGGGCTGACCGCGACGACGTACACCTCGCCGTATGCGGGCTCCTCGTCGCGGTGCACCTTGGTCCAGTGGAAACCGAGCAGCGGTGCTTCCGCCGGGTCGTCGGGGACGGCGAGGAACAGGCCCTCGGGGTCGAACCAGGCCTCGGCTGCCCGCTCGGTGAAGTCCGCGTGCGACATGCCGCCCTGCTCGGGGTGGTGCGCGAAGGCGGTCGCGTTGACGTCCAGGAGTGCCGCCTCGTCGTCGGGTCGGAACGTCCGGATGCGTACGCCCGGGGGGACCGGCGGCTCGGTCAGCGGCAGTGCGGTGGGGCGACGCATCACCACGAGCTCCCGAGCAGGCATCAGCCCGAAATGTTCGGCGAGGCGCGCGGCGGCCGGGTGGTCCGCGTGCGACCACGCCTCGACGTGCCCGACGTCGGCGAGGGCGGCTGCGGCGAGCAACCCGCCGCGTCCCTCGCGGCGTACGTCCGGGTGGACGGCCAGGTCGAGGTTCTCACCGCGCAGGAGCGCGAAGCCGTCGACGGGGGAGCCGGGGTCGGAGGTCGAGACCCAGAGTCGACTTCCGGCCAGGCCGTGGTTCTTCAGCCGCAGCTGTGCCTGCTCGTTGAGCGGCGCGACGCGGTCGGCGTCGGCGCAGGCTCGGGCGACGGCATCGAGCCCGGCGATCGGGGAGGCCGCGTCGGCCGGATCCACCTCGTGGATCATCGCCACGGTCCGGACCTCACGCCGTCGGCTGGGGGTCGCGTGCGCGTTCGACGTCCTTGGCCTTGGGGGGAGGCACGAACCGGTAGCCGACGTTGCGGACGGTCCCGATCAGTGCCTCGTTGTCGGGGCCGAGCTTCGCGCGGAGCCGACGTACGTGGACATCGACGGTCCGGGTGCCGCCGAAGTAGTCGTACCCCCACACCTCCTGGAGGAGCTGCTCGCGGGTGAACACCCTCCCCGGGTGCTGCGCGAGGTATTTGAGCAGCTCGAACTCCTTGAAGGTCAGGTCGAGGACGCGCTTGCCGAGCTTGGCCGTGTAGGTGGCCTCGTCGATGGAGACCTCACCGCTGCGGATGATGTGCGCCTCGGGGTCGGCCGCATCGGCAGCGGCATCGAGGCGGCCGATCGCGACCCGGATCCGGGCGTCGATCTCGGCCGGGCCGGCGGTGTCGAGGACCACCTCGTCGATGCCCCAGTCGTGGGCGACGACGGCGAGTCCGCCCTCGGTGAGGATGGCCATCACGGGCTGGGCCGTGCCGGTCGTACGGATCAGGCGGCACAGGTCGCGGGCGTGCGCGAGCTCGGTGCGAGCGTCGACGAGGATCATGTCGCTGTCGGGTGCCTCCAGCAGCGCCGACCCCTGCGCGGGCAGGATCCGCACCTGGTGCGGAAGCAGCGCGAGGCCCGGCAGCACCTCCGTCGAGGCCTGCATCGTGCTGGTGAGCAGCAGCAGCGTGCTCATCGGCACCTCCTCGGGCCACCTCGGCTCAGGGTGAAGAATACCGAACATGGAGCACTCGCCCGGCGTCGACGCCTCACCTGCTGGACGGGTGACGCTGCGCTACTGGGCCTCGGCGAAGGCAGCTGCGGGCGTCGCGAGCGACGCCGTGGACGTCCTGGGGCCGATCGAACTCGACGCCCTCGTCGCCGAGGCGATCAGGCGCCACCCCGGCCGCGACCGGTTCCCCGGCGTCCTGCGGGCGTGCTCGGTGCTGGTGTCCGGAGAGCCCGCCAACCGAGAGGGCGTGGTCGTCGCCCCCGGTGCCGTCGTCGAGTTCCTGCCACCCTTCGCCGGCGGCTGACCCGTCAGGCGGGGGCCGTGCCGGGGTCGGTGCGGGAGGCGGGTGCCTTGGCCGTGGCGGTGACCCGGCGGGCGTACTC
>DASVMH010000034.1:0-4507 GCA_036384455.1 Marmoricola sp.
GTCGAGGCACCGACCAACCTCATGATCGCGATCTCCCGCCGTCGGGCGAGCGCGGCGAGCCGGATGGTGTTGGCGACCTGCAGGATCGCGGCGATGATCAGGAAGGCCGCGGTGACGATCGCGCCCCACTTCATGATCGACAGCATCCGGTAGATGGGCTTGAGCACCCCGCGCAGATCGTGGACGGCGTCGACGCCCTTCATGCCGGCGAGTTGCTGTTCGACGTCTTGATACTCCGTCGGGTTCTTCAGCTTGACCCAGTAGGTCTCCTGCATGTCATTGGCGTTGACGGTGCCGTAGATCTTGTTGTTGCTCTGACTCGAGGTGACGTAGACCTTCTTGTACTCCTCGAAGGCCTGCTCCTTCGTCTTGTGCTCGAAGGAGGCGACCTCGGGGTTGGACTGCAGGGCCTGCTCGACGGCGGCCTTCTGCTCCGGGGTGACATTGGCCTTGTCGCAGTTGCCGCCGTCGGAATTCTGGTTGCACAAGAAGACGGTGATCTGGAGCTCGCTGCCCCAGCGCGCCTCGGTCTTGCTCGCCTGCGCGTTGAGCAGGAGACCCATGCCGACGAGGGTCAGCGACACGAAGATGGTGACGATCAGGGCGATCGACATGGAGACGTTGCGACGCAGGCCGATCCCGGCCTCGGAGACGACGTACTTGAGTGCCATCGCGCGCCTCAGTCCTGGTATCCGTAGACGCCGCGGGACTGGTCGCGGACCACCCGTCCGTCATCGAGCTCGATGACGCGCTTGCGCATCTGGTCGACGACACCGGCGTCGTGGGTCGCCATCAGCACCGTCGTGCCCGTGCGGTTGATCCGGTCGAGCAGCTTCATGATGCCGACCGACGTGTTGGGGTCGAGGTTTCCGGTGGGCTCATCCGCGATCAGGATCATCGGGCGGTTGACGAAGGCGCGGGCCACGGCGACGCGCTGCTGCTCGCCGCCGGAGAGCTCGTCGGGCATCCGCTGGCCCTTGCCCTCGAGGCCGACGAGTTCGAGGGTCTCGGGGACGACCTTGTTGATCTGGGCCTTCGACTTGCCGATCACCTGCAGGGCGAAGGCGACGTTCTCGGCGACGGTCTTGTTGGAGAGCAACCGGAAGTCCTGGAAGACGGTGCCGATCTGGCGGCGCAGGGCAGGGACCTTCCAACTCGCGAGGCGGTTGATCTCCTTGCCGGCGACATAGACCCGCCCGGCGGTGGCGCGGTTCTCGCGCAGCACCAGCCGCAGGAAGGTCGACTTGCCCGAGCCGGAGGCGCCGACGAGGAAGACGAATTCGCCCTTCTCGATGTCGACGGTGACGTCGCTCAGGGCGGCCTTGGTGTGGCCGGGGTACGTCGCGGAGACGTTCTCGAATCTGATCACGAATATGGTGTGGCCGGTGTCGGGGGCATCGGGTGCACGTACGCATGACGCATACGTCCGACCGGTGGCCGAGTCTAGGTGAGCGACCCAACCCTTCCGGGGACCCGCGCCGGTGTGCGGGTCGCGGGCACCCATTAAGTTCGTCGTCGTGATCGTCGTACGCGCTGGGCGCACCCTCGGCATCGCCGGCGCCGTGGCCGCGCTGCTGTTGCTGCTCTGCGCCTGTGGTGGCAGCACGCCCGAGGCGCGGAAGGCGGCGCCGACTCCGATCGCGAAGCTCAACACCGCCGCGATGGCCATCCCACGGGTCGACTTCTGCTCCCGCGTGCCGGCCACCGCGATCCGGGCCGCACTCGGCACCTCACACTGGCGGCCGGCCTCCTACCGCAACGGCGACCGCACCGGCATCAACGGGATCACCGACACCGCGGCCGAGGACGGGTGTGCGTGGGCCGCGGACTCCGGCGCCGCGCTGGCGCGCGCGTGGGTCTTCGCCCCGCCGGTGCACAGCTCGTTGGCGCACGCGGTGATCGCCGAGGCGAAGGCCCACCCCGGGTGCAGCCTCGTCCACGGACCTGACTTCGGGAAGCCGAGCCTGACGCAGAGATGCAAGGACTCCGACGGCATCCGTGTCCGCCACGCCGGACTCTTCGGCACCACGTGGCTCTCGTGCGAGGTGAGCGATCAGGCCAGGGCACGTGCGGTGCGCAAGCGCGCCAACGCCTGGTGCGTGCAGATCGTCAACGCCTTGAACACGACCCGATAGGTCAGGCGGAGGCCTCGGCGCCGCGGCGCCACCGGATGCCCGCTTCGAGGAACCCGTCGATGTCGCCGTCGAATACGGCCTGCGGGTTGCCGACCTCGAAGTCGGTGCGCAGGTCCTTGACCATCTGGTACGGGTTGAGCACGTAGTTGCGCATCTGGTCACCCCAGCTCGCCGCCACGTCGCCCTTGAGTTCCTTGAGCTGGGCGGCCTCCTCGGCCTTCTTCAGCGCGAGCAGCTTGGCCTTGAGCACGATCATCGCGGCGGCCTTGTTCTGCAGCTGCGACTTCTCGTTCTGACACGACACGACGGTGCCGGTCGGGAGGTGCGTGAGGCGTACGGCGGAGTCGGTGGTGTTCACGGATTGTCCGCCGGGCCCTGAGGAGCGGTAGACGTCGACCTTGATGTCGTTCTCGTCGACCTCGATCTCGTCGGTCTGCTCCAGCACGGGCACCACCTCGACGGCGGCGAAGCTGGTCTGCCGGCGGCCCTGGTTGTCGAACGGGCTGATCCGGACGAGCCGGTGGGTGCCGGCCTCGACGCTGAGCGTGCCGTAGGCGTACGGGGCGTGCACGGCGAAGGTCGCGGACTTGAGCCCGGCCTCCTCGGCGTAGGAGGTGTCGAAGACCTCGACGGGGTACTTGTTGCGCTCGGCCCAGCTGGTGTACATCCGCATCAGCATCTCGGCGAAGTCGGCGGCGTCGACACCGCCCGCACCGGAACGGATGGTGATCAGGGCCTCGCGGGCGTCGTACTCCCCCGACAGCAGGGTGCGCACCTCGAGCTGCTCGACGGCCTTGTGGATCCGGTCGAGCTCGGCGTCGGCCTCGGCGAGCGACTCCGCGTCGCCCTCCTCGGTCGCGAGCTCGACGAGCACACCGAGGTCCTCGATCCGCGAGGCGAGGCCGGTGTAGCGGTCCAGGTCGCCCTGCAGCGCCGAGAGCCGACCGGTCACCCGCTGGGCGTTGTCCTGGTCGTCCCACAGGTCGGGTGCGGCGACCTGCTGGCCGAGGTCCGCCATCTCCGCGCGCATCCCGTCGAGGTCGAGCACCTTGCCGATCGTCTCCATGGTGGAGTCGAGCTGCTTGATCTCGGAGTCGAAGTCGCGGGTGGCCACGAGGCTCCACACTACCGGCCACGACGCACGCCACCTCGATGGGCGGCCGTGCAGCCCATCCCGACGGGTCAGGTATCGAGGATGACCGCCAGGACGCCTCGGACCTGTCGGAGCGCGATCGGGCCCACGTTGCCGATCGTGGCGCTCACCCGCGATGTTGCTACAGATCGGATGTGCTGGCACTGCGCCGCAGAGACAGCGCCGAGTCCGTTGTGTTCGTCGGGTTCCAGGACGACTTCTGAGCCGCTGTCGCGGACGGTGCGGGTCAACGGGACCACCTGCACCACGTTGGGCCCGCCGCGAAGGATCCGCTCGGCGGTGATGATGACGGCAGGCCTGCTCAGACCCGCCTCTGCACCCGCGGGCAGACCGAGGTCGAGCTCGACGACGTCACCCGGCGTCAGCATCGAGCCAGACACGCTCGTCCTCGCGCAGCGGGGCGGCGAGTTCTGTCCCGATGATCTCCTGTTCGAGCAGACGCGCAGCACGGGAGACGGTGTCGGTCAGGCTCTCGCCCCGCCGAGTCGCCAGATCGTTGAGCGCATCGCGGGTGGTGCGGCTGACGCGGATCGTCGTCGTTTCTCCCATGTGACCAGGTTAGTTCATGTAGACATATATGTCTACGCACGTACCGAGTCCCTTGCTGAGGGCCTGGCCGACTCACTGCCGGACCGCGACCACCGACGCCGCATGCCCCGTGACGGTTGAGCCCTCGACGCCGGGGACGGGTAGGGGGACGTGCAGTGGTGCGTGCACGGTGACGACGACGCGGTCGTCGCTGGTCCGCACGGTGAAGGTCAGCCCGGGATACCGCCGCGCCGCACCGCTCTCCCGGATGGAGCGCGCGACGAATCGCGCGGCAACCGTGGGATCGATCTCGAGGCGGCGCGTGATGCCACGGGTGTAGAGCGCATCGCCCTGGACCCCGTCGGTCGCGGCCAGTGCGGCGGCATCGGCGATCGCGTCGAGTTGTTGACGGCGTAAGAATGCCGCCGATGCGTCGACCGCGACACCGACGAGCGTCGCGAGGATCAGGGTGAAGCCGACGATCAGCGGCGTGATGCTCCCGGACTCGTCCCTCCTCACGGCCGTGCCTCCCGGAAATCGCCGTACGGCTCGGTGTGGCTCGACTCGACGCGGATGCTCGGTGCCTGCCCTCCGAAGACGATCGGCGTCAGCGGAAGCGCGGCGCGACCGATCACGACCACGGTCACCGTGGACCCCGGTTCCAGGCACGCGGCCGGGTGCGGATGGCAGG
>DASVMH010000035.1:0-8505 GCA_036384455.1 Marmoricola sp.
GTCCCAGGCACGGGGTCCAGCCGAGGCCGAAGAGCACCCCCAGCAGTGGGGCCGCGGCCACGCCCACGGCGGGCACCTTGTGCACCCGGAAGTCCCGCTGCATGACGGGCAGTGCGCCGAGGAAGACCACGCCGAGCACGATCGTCAGCGCGCCGAGCCCGATCTCGAGCTGGCGCTGATATTCGAACAACCACTCCCCGATCGCGCCGGTCGCGGCGCCGATGAGGATGTAGATGACGGAGAAGCCGAGCACGAAGAGCAGCGCCCCGGCGAGCATCCGGCCGCGCCTGCTGGCACCGAGGTCAGCACCGGTCAGGCCCGTCATGTACGACAGGTAACCGGGCAACAACGGGACCACGCAGGGGCTGAAGAAGGAGACGAGTCCGGCGATGAGCGCGACCGGGACGGCCAGCACGAGCGAGCCGTCGAAGGCCTGGTGCTGGAACCAACTGCCGGCGTCGAGGGTGATCATCAGGCGGCGTCCTTGACCGAGGGCCCGCCGGCATCGGCGACCAGGTCGTACAGCGTCGTCTGCGAGCCGAGTGCGCCGAGCACCGTCGCGGCGATCCGACCCTGCTTGTCGATGACCATCGTGCTCGGGATGGCGTTGGGCGACAGGGTGCCGCGGAAGGCGAGCAGGGTCTCTCCGTCGGGGTCGAAGATGCTCGGATAGGGCACGTCGAAGCGACGTTGGTACGCCCGGCCCATGCTCCGCGCGCCGTCCCGGGTGTCGATCCCGAGGAACACCACGCCCTTCGGCTGGAGTGCTCGGGCGGCCGCGGCCAGGTGGGGGGCCTCGAGGCGGCAGGGCGGGCAGTGCGACCACCAGAGGTTCACCACGACGACCTTGCCGCGATAGGACGCCAGGTCGACCTTGGTGCCGTCGAGCGTGGTGCCGTCGACGCTGCCCACCTGCTTGCGGTGGGCGGCCGAGACCTGGGTGATCACGCCCTCACCGTCGATGTAGCCCTTGGTGCCGGTGCCCGCGGCCCCGCAACCGCCCAGCGCGACCAGCGCGGCGAGGCAGGTCACGGAGACGATGAGCGTGCGTACGGGTTGCCTCATTGGTCGCCGCCGCCTGCGGAGAACGGGTCCTTCCGCGCGCCTGCCGGGATCAGATCACCCGCCGGCTCGGAGTAGGCGACGCTGACGAGTTCGTCGCCGTCGAAACCGAAGGAGGTCAGACTGCACAGCGTGCACTGCCGGCTGCGGGGGTTGTGCAGGTAGCGGCGCTTCTCGGCGAACAGGCGCACCACCCAGATCGGGAGTTGGTGGGAGACGAGCACGGCCTCGTGACCGTCAGCGGCCTCCCGGGCGTCCTCGACGGCGGCCCACATCCGAGCCGCGATCTTGGTGTAGGGCTCACCCCACGACGGCCGCGCAGGGTTGAGGAGGTGCGGCCACGCTCCCGGGTTGAGGACCAGACCCCGCGTGATCGAGAACGGCTTGCCCGCGAAATAGTTCTCCGACTCGATGAGGCGCTCGTCGCTGCCGACGTCGAGGCCGCGGGCGGCGGCCAACGGCTCCGCCGTCTCCTGCGCGCGCTCGAGGGGCGACGCCGAGAGGTAGGTGATGTCTCGGTCGCCGATCCGCTCCGCGACGCGCTCGGCCATGGCGCGGCCGAGCTCGGAGAGGTGGAAGCCGTTCGCGCGGCCGTAGAGGATCCCCTCGGGGTTGAAGACCTCACCGTGGCGCAGCAGGTGGACGGTGGTGGTCACCTCGGGCACTACCTCGCTCATCGAGCGTTCTCCTCACGGGCTCGGGCGGTGGCCTCGGCCGCCACGGGAAGGGCGTCGAGCACCGTCTGGACCGCTCGGTCGTCGTGCGCTGCGGAGCAGAACCATGCTTCGTACGCGCTCGGCGGAAGGTAGACGCCGTTGTCGAGCATCGCATGGAAGAAGACGCGGTACGCCTCGGTGTCCTGCTGCGACGCCGTCGCGTAGTCGGGCACCGCTTCGGCAGTGGTGAAGAAGACCGAGAACATGTTGCCGTTGCTCTGGAGGACGTGCGGGACACCGGCATCGGTGAGCGCCGCCGTCGCCCCCGCGCCGATCCGGTCGGCGACGCGGTCGATGTGGGCGTAGACGTCGTCGGTCGCGAGCCGCAGGGTGGTCAGACCGGCGGTCGCTGCGACGGGGTTCCCCGACAGCGTGCCGGCCTGGTAGACCGGGCCGCCGGGGGCGAGGTGCGCCATCACGTCCGCGCGTCCGCCGAAGGCCGCGGCGGGGAAGCCGCCGCCCATCACCTTGCCGAATGTCATCAGGTCCGGCGCCCAGCCCTCGACCGCTCCGTCGAGACCCCATTGGCCACGGCCGCTGACGCGGAACCCGGTCATCACCTCGTCGCTGATGAACAGCGCCCCGTGCTCGGCACAGGTGCGCGCCAGGAACGCGTTGAACCCCGGGGCCGGGGGCACGATGCCCATGTTGCCCGGCGAGGCCTCGGTGATCAGACAGGCGATCCGCTCGCCGTGCTCGGCGAACGCGGCGGACACCGCGTCGGCGTCGTTGTAGGGCAACACCAACGTCGCCCGGGTGGCGTCATCGGGCACTCCGGGGGTGCCCGGGAGGCCGAGGGTCGCGACACCCGAGCCGGCCTCGGCGAGCAGTGCGTCGACGTGCCCGTGGTAGCAGCCCGCGAACTTCACGACCAGGTCACGGCCCGTGAACCCGCGTGCGAGCCGGATCGCGGACATCGTCGCCTCGGTGCCCGACGAGACCAGACGGACGGAGTCGATCGGGGTCCGCCCGACGATCTCCTCGGCCAGCTCGACCTCGGGCACCGTCGGGGTGCCGTACGACGTGCCGCGGGCGGCCACCTCGGTGACCGCGGCGAGCACCTCTGGGTGCGCGTGGCCCAGCAGGAGAGGGCCCCACGAGCAGATCATGTCGACGTAGCGGTGCCCGTCGACGTCGGTCAGCCACGCACCCTCGCCGCGCGCCATGAAGCGTGGGGTGCCACCGACCGCGTTGAAGGCGCGGACGGGCGAATTCACCCCGCCCGGCGTCACCGCGCGGGCGCGCGCGAACAGCTCATCGGACTTCGCCGTCGACTGCGCAGCGGACTTTCCGGGGCCGGACACCCCCGTATTGTCGCCGAGCGTGACGGCACGGCCCAATCCGGCCCACCCGCGACGCAGCGTGACGACCTGAAGTCTCTCCAAGAAATAGCCGAAGGTTCGTCTTCCGGAACACTTGTCCAAGCGTGACCTCGTCATGAGAGGATCGTTGAGACAAAATGTCACGCTCGGACCGGGAGGGGTCCGGGCAGGTTCCATAGGAGTTGAAGCCAGATGCCCGTTGCGTCCTTCAAGCGCAAGAGCAAGGTCGCGACGATCGTCCCGCTCGCGATCGTGTCCGGCCTCTGGTCGGTGAGCCTCATCGGCTACA
This sequence comes from Marmoricola sp., assembly GCA_036384455.1. GTDB lineage: Bacteria > Actinomycetota > Actinomycetes > Propionibacteriales > Nocardioidaceae > Marmoricola. The sequence continues at coordinate 3,390 of DASVMH010000035.1, forward strand.
ACGCCGCCCAGGCCAACGGCTCCCACAACCAGGACCTCCCCGACGGCACCAAGGTGCCCAGCTCGGCGATCCAGGCGCCTGCGAACCTCCCCCAGCCGGGCACCGCTGCTCCGGCCGTGCCCCAGGGCAAGGCCAACCAGGTCGTCGCCGGCGCCTCGACCAGCGGCATCCCGGCCACCGCGCTGAGCGCCTACCAGAACGCTTCTCGGATCATCGATTCGGCCGACAAGTCGTGCAACCTGCCCTGGGAGCTGGTCGCCGCGATCGGCCGGGTCGAGTCCGACCACGGCCGTTATGACGGCAACCACCTCAACGCCAAGGGCATCGCCGTCCCCGGCATCTTCGGTCCGGTCCTCAACGGCAAGCACGGCACCCAGCTGGTCGCCGACACCGACGACGGCACCATCGACGGCAACAAGTCCTTCGACCGCGCCGTCGGCCCGATGCAGTTCATCCCCTCGACGTGGCAGGTCGTCAAGGTCGACGCCGACAACGACGGCAAGCGCAACCCGCAGGACATCAACGACGCCTCGCTCGCGACCGCGGTCTACCTCTGCTCGGGCAGCGAGAACCTCGCCAACCGCGGCGGCGAGGAAGCAGCGGTCTACCGCTACAACCACAGCCACAGCTACGTGAACCTCGTGCTGCGGATCATGGAGGCCTACCAGACCGGTGACTACACCTCGGTGCCCTCCAGTTCCCTCGGCGGCACCCTGTTGGCGCCGAACTACGCGACCGCCATCACCAAGCACCGCAAGCACACGAAGACCTCCGGCACCAACACCACCGGCAACGGCGACAACCCCGGCGGGGGCGCCACGACCGGCACCGGTGACGGGGGCGGGTCCAACGGCGGCAGCAGCGGCTCCGGCGGCAGCGGCAACTCCGGTGGCGGCGCATCCGGCAACCCGACGGACGGCAGCAGCCCGATGGGCTCGCTCGCCAGCGCGATCAGCGGTGCGGTCTCCGCAGCCCCGAGCATCCTCGAGAACGTCCTGAGCCAGGCGGCCGCGACCACCGTGTGCAACCAGCAGCTCCAGGGCATCCCGCTGATCGGCACCGTGCTCAAGGCCGCGGTCCCGCTGTGTGCGGCCCAGGTCAAGGGCCACACCGAGGCCACCGCGATCGAGATCATCCCCAACACGCTCAAGGGCGTGCTGAAGTGGCTGGGCCTGTGACCCACTGACCCCGTCGGGGTTCAGCGCAGCAGGGTGGGTGCCTCGAGGGCCCAGTAGGTGAGGATCACATCGGCGCCGGCACGGGCGATCGAGGTGAGCGACTCGACGATGGCCTGCTCACGGTCGATCCAGCCGCGGGCAGCTGCGGCTTCGACCATGGAGTATTCACCGGAGACGTTGTAGGCCGCGACCGGCACCTGCACGGAGGCGCGTACGGCGGCGATGACGTCGAGGTACCCCAGCGCGGGCTTCACCATCACCAGGTCTGCGCCCTCGAGCAGGTCGAGGGTCGCCTCGCGGATGCCCTCACGCGCGTTGGCGAAGTCCTGCTGATAGGTACGCCGGTCGCCCTCGAGCGAGGAGTCGACCGCCTCGCGGAACGGTCCGAAGAAGGCCGAGGCGTATTTCGCGGAGTACGCCAGGATGCCGACGTCGGTGTGCTCCTCGGCGTCGAGCGCCTCCCGGATCACCCGCACCTGCCCGTCCATCATCCCGCTCGGGCCGACCAGGTCGACACCCGCGGCCGCCTGGGCGAGGGCCATCTCGGCATAGCGCTCGAGCGTGCGGTCGTTGTCGACCTGACCGTCGCCGTCGAGGACCCCGCAGTGTCCGTGGTCGGTGAATTCGTCGAGGCAGAGGTCGGACATGACCGCCAGCGAGTCACCCACCTCGGCCACGACGTCGGTGATGGCGAGGTTGAGGACACCGTCGGGGTCGGTCGCGCCGGTGCCGGTCGCGTCCTTCTCCGTGGGCACCCCGAAGAGCATGATCCCGCCCAGACCGGCCTCGGCGGCCTCGTGGGCGGTGCGGCGCAGGCTGTCGCGCGTGTGTTGCACGACGCCCGGCATCGAGTCGATCGGGATCGGCTCGGTCGCCCCCTCGCGGATGAACACCGGTAGCACCAGCTGGCTGGGATGCACCCGGGTCTCGGCGACCATCCGACGCAGGGCGGGCGTGCGCCGCAGTCGCCGCGGACGGACGGTCGGCAGCGTGACGGGCGACGGGACCGGCTCGGTCACTTCGCGGCTGCCCGCCTGCGTCCGGCCGCCTTCTTCTGCGACGGGCGGGTCACCGGCTGACCCGAATCGATGAGGTCCTGACGTCGCGCGGCTCCGAAGTCGGCGAGCGCATCGACCAGTGCCTCGATCGACGGCTCGGGTGCGAGCACGTCGACGCGAAGGCCGTGTTCCTCCGCGGTCTTGGCCGTGGCCGGACCGATGGCGGCGATCACCGTGGTCGCGTGCGGCTTGCCCGCGATGCCGACCAGATTGCGCACGGTCGACGACGAGGTGAACAACACCGCGTCGAACTTGCCCGACTTGATCGCCTCACGGGTCTCCGCCGGCGGCGGGGCCGCCCGGACGGTGCGGTACGCGGTGACGTCGTCGACCTCCCAGCCGAGCTCGATGAGACCGGCGACGAGCGTCTCGGTGGCGATGTCGGCGCGCGGCAGGAAGACCCGGTTGATCGGATCGAGCGCCTCGTCATACGGCGGCCAATCGGTGAGCAGACCGGCAGCGGACTGCTCGGCACTGGGCACCAGATCGGCGACCAGGCCCCAATCGGCGAGCGACGCCGCGGTCTTGTCCCCGACGGAGGCGATCTTGAGGCCGGAGAAGGCGCGAGCGTCGAGGCCGTACTCCTCGAACTTCTCGCGCACGGCGCGAACGGCGTTGACCGACGTGAACGCGATCCACTCGTAGCGGCCCTCGACGAGGCCGCGGATGGCCTTGTCCATCTGCTGCGGGTTGCGCGGAGGCTCGACGGAGATGGTCGGCACCTCCTCGGGCACCGCACCGTTGCCGCGCAGCCGGCTGGACAGGACCGGAGCCTGCTCCTTGGTGCGCGGGACGAGGACCCGCCACCCAAACAGCGGCTTGGTCTCGAACCAGGACAGTGTCTCGCGGAGGTCGACGACCTCGCCGATCACCACGGTTGCGGGCGAGTCGACACCGCGGGCGTCGGTCCCGATCCGGCCGAGCGTGGAGACGATCGTGCACTGGGTCGTGACGGTCCCTGCGCTGGTGACCGCGACCGGCGTCTCGGCATCGCGGCCCGCCTCGATGAGATCCGTGGCGATGTCGCCGATGTGGCGCACCCCCGACACGATCACGATGGTCTCGTCGGCGGCGTGAGCGGCCCAGTCGACCTTGGGATCGGTGCCGGACAGCACGGTCACCCCGCGTCGGTCGCGCGTGGTCAACGGGATACCGGCGTAGGTCGGCACCGCGCTCGCCGCAGATACGCCGGGCACGATCTCGAAGCCGATCCCGGCCTTGGCGCAGGCGCGCGCCTCCTCGGGTCCGGAGGCGTAGAGGAACGGGTCGCCCACGAGGAGGCGTACGACCTGGCCGCCGGCCTTGGCGGCGCGCACGACGACCTTGGCGCGCGCCGCGGCGGTGAGGGGCTGGTCGTCCTCGCCGACACCACACTCGATGAACTCGGGCAACTCGTCCTCGGGGCGCTTGAGCAACGCGCGGACCAGGTCGGCCTGTTCGGGAAGCTCGGTGACGACCACGTCGGCGGCTTCGAGCAATTCGACGGCGCGCACGGTGAGCAGGTCCGGGTCACCGGGACCGCTGCCGACGAACGACACCCAACGCGGGGTGTGGCGGTTTGACTTCTGGGGGGTGCTGCTCACGATGACCTTCTCGTTTCAGGGTGATGCGGTTGTGCGGGGTGGGCGGCGGTTTCGGGATCTGGAGGGTCCTGGTCGGCGGCTCTCAGGAGATCGCCGGCACCGTCGGCGAGCATCTCGGCGGCGAGCTTGCGGCCGAGCTCGTCAGGTGACGATGCCGGACCGCTGAGCGAACGACGCACGCTGAGACCTCCATCGGTCGACATCGCGACGGCTCGCAACCACAGCTCGATGCCGTCGTCGCCCTCGGAGACTTCGGCGAGCGCCCCGACCGGCGCGGTGCAACCCGCCTCGAGCTCGGCGAGCAGAGCCCGCTCGGCAACGACGCAGGCGCGGGTGTCGGCGTCGTCGAGGGCCGCGGCCAACGCGGCGACCAGCTCGGTGTCGCCGGCACGACACTCGACGGCGAGCGCACCCTGGCCGGGGGCCGGCAGCACCTGGATCGGGTCGAGGGTCTCGGAGATCTCGTCGGCCCGGCCCAGCCGGGCCAGGCCCGCCCGCGCGAGCACGACGCCGTCGAGCTCGCCCGAGGTCACCTTGCCGATGCGGGTGTCGACGTTGCCGCGCAACCCGACGAGCTCGATCCCGAGCCCGAGGGCCGCGATCTGGGCGACCCGTCGTGGCGAGCCGGTGCCGACCCTGGCTCCTGCCGGGAGCTCACCGAGGGTGCGGCCGCCGGCAGCGATCAGGGCGTCGCGGGGGTCCTCACGACGGGGCACGGCGGCGAGAGCGATGCCGGCGGCGGGCGCCGTGGGCAGATCCTTGAGTGAATGCACAGCGAGGTCGACGCGTCCGTCGAGGACGGCCTCACGGAGCGCGCTGACGAAGACCCCGGTGCCGCCGATCTGGTCCATCGGGGCTCGCGAGGCGTCACCGTGGGTGGCGATCTCCACCAGCTCGACCGGTCGGCCGAGCGCGGCGCGCAGGGCCGCGGCGATCTGCTCGCTCTGGGTCCGGGCGAGGATCGAGGCACGGGTTCCGAGACGCAGGGCGGCGGTCATGGCGCCTCCACCCGGGTGACGGCCTCGACGGCCTCGGGGTCGAGCGAGAACAGCTCGGCGAGCGCGGCCGCGTACGACACCGCGCCGGTGGAGTTCGCCAGCTCCTTCACCCGCACGGTCGGCTGGTGCAGCAGCTTGTCGGCGACCCGGCGGATGGCCTGCTCGACCTCGGCGCGGTCGGCCTCGTCCAGCTCCGGCAGCCGGCTGCGCAGCCGCTCGAGCTCAGCGTCGACGACACCGGTCGCCATCGTGCGCAGGGCCACCACGGTCGGGGTCACGCTGGCCGCGCGCCGGGCGCC
>DASVMH010000036.1:0-6575 GCA_036384455.1 Marmoricola sp.
TTCCGGATCAGGTCCACGCGCAAACGGTAGTGCGATCGGGCCTCGCCGTACGTCCATCCTGAGATCGACATGGGGGACACGGGGGCGTTCCGTAGCGTCCCATATATCAAGATTGAATGTCTCACATAACGGCTACCAGGAGTAGCGTGACGGCATGCCGCGCACGCCGACCAGGACCCCGCACCCTTGGGCGATCCTGATCGTCAGCTTCCTGGCCCAGGCCGCGTCCGCGGTGACCGCACACGGACCGGCCTTCCTCATCCCGGCACTGCACCGCGGGGGGATGAGCCTCGCCGAGGCCGGCGTGATCACCGCGGCACCGACCATCGGCGTGATGTGCACCCTGATCCTCTGGGGCGGCTTCGTCGACCGCCACGGCGAACGCCTCGCCCTGATCCTGGGCCTCACCGGCACCGCGGCGTTCGCCGCGCTCGCCGCACTCGCCCCCGACGACGCGGTCCTCGGCGCCGCGCTGTTGCTCGCCGGCGGCTGCGCCGCGAGTTGCAACGTCGCCAGCGGACGGGTCGTCGTCGGCTGGTTCCCGTCGCACCGACGCGGCCTCGCCATGGGGATCCGGCAGATGGCCCAACCCGTCGGCGTCGGCATCGCCGCCATCACGATCGCCGTCGTCGCGAACAACCACGGCGTCTCGGCGTCCCTGTGGTTCCCGGCCGCAGCCGCCGCGATCGCGCTGCTGCTCGTCGTCGCCGTCGTGATCGACCCGCCACGCAAGCCCGCGCCCGAGGGCGGGGCGCCCAATCCGTACGCCCGCGACCGATTCCTGCCCCGCATCCATGCCGTGTCGATGCTGCTCGTGGTTCCCCAGTTCCTCGCGTGGACCTTCGCCCTCGTGTGGCTCACCGACCACCGCGGCTGGAGTGCGGGAACGGCCGGCGCGCTGGTCGCGATCACCCAGATCCTCGGCGCGCTCGGCCGGATCGGCGTCGGCCACCTCTCCGACCTCGTCGGCTCACGGACGCGGCCCTTGCGCTGGGTGGCCGTCGCGGCTGCTGTGACGATGGCACTGCTCGGCCTCACCGACCGATGGCCGATCGCCGTGGTCCTGATGATCGCGGCCACGGTCGTGACCGTCGCCGACAACGGACTGGCGTTCACCTCGGTGGCCGAACGCGCCGGTGCGTACTGGTCCGGGCGAGCGTTGGGCATCCAGAACACCGCCCAGTTCCTCACCGCCTCGCTCGTCCCCCCGGTGGCGGGCCTGGCGATCGCGCACTCGTCGTACGCCCTCGTCTTCGGCCTGGCCGCGCTCTTCCCCCTCGTCGCGATCCCGCTCGTCCCCGTCCGCGACGAACACCGTCGACTTGCGCCTGAATCCGGTCCAGTTGCGCCTGAATCGCATTCAATTGCGCCTCAGTAGAGTGCCGCCATGGCGCAGGTACCCGCAGCCGCGAGGGCATTGCAGGTCTTGAAGTTCCTCGCGACCCAGCCCGAGCCTGTCTCCCTCGAACGAATAGCCCGTGCGGTCAAGATGCCGCGATCCACGGCGTACCACCTCATGGGCACGATGATCGACGAGGGCTTCGTCGTCCACGTCGCCGAGGACAGCCGGTACGGCCTGGGTGTCGCCGCCCACGAAGTCGGGACCGGTTTCGCGCGACAGGCCCCCATGCAGCGGATCGCACGACGTCTCCTCGCCGGGCTGGTCGATCGGGTCGGGCACTCCGCGCACCTGGTCGTCCCCCACGGCCGCGACGTCCTCTACGTCCTTGAGGAACGCGCCCCCGGACGCCCGTCGCTGGTCACCGACGTGGGCGTACGCCTGCCGGCCCACCTGACCGCGAGCGGACGCTCGATCCTGGCAGCTCTCCCGCCCGCCCAGGTGCGCGCGCTCTTCCCGGATCGCGCTGCCTTCGTCTCGCGCCACGACTCCGGGCCGATGTCGCTGAGCGCTCTGCGCTCGGAACTGGCGCGCACCCGGCAGCGCGGGTACGCCGCCGAGAGTGGGGAGGTCACCCCGGGATTCTCGTCGGTCGGCGTGGCCGTCCTCGACCACAACGAGTTGCCGGTGGCTGCGATCGCGGTCACCTACCCCGAGGCCGACCCGGTCGACGTACCGACGCTCGCCGATGCCGTCGCGACAGTCGCGCATACGCTCGCCCGTCGGCTCGGCGGCAACTGAATCCCCGACTCAACCCGACCGGAGGCGAAACTCAACCCGACGGGAGGCGAAACTCAACGGGGTCGGGCACACTGTGGCGGGTGAGCGAGGAAGCGAAGCGGTCGGTGCGGACCCGGGCGAAGACACTGTTCACCGTCGACGAGACGGTCGAGCAGATCGGGCAGACCACCGCCGACCTGAGTCGGGCGCTGAGCGACTTCAATGCCTCATTGGACCGGTTCAACCACTCCCTGGACCGGTTCGCCGACGCGGCCGATGCCCTCAATGCGGTGTCGGGTCGCCTCGATGCGATCGTGGACCGGATGGAGCCGCTGATCCACCTGGTGACGGCCCCGATCAACGTCCCGGCCGTCCTGGCCAGGAAGGTCACCGGCCGACAGAAGCGGTGATCCCGCGCGGCCACACTCACGTTACTGACAAGTAGCATTGCTCACACAGGGCAGCCTTAGCGCTCCGCGGGCCGCCCGGAGGCCGTAGTCTCGGCCTCGACATTGACGACTTTCCCGCGAGTGACGCGCACGCGGGTCGATGGGGAGTTTCTGTGAACACGATGACCGTGGTCCTGATCATTGGACTCGTCCTCAACTTGATCGCCCTGCCGATGGCAGCGCACCGCGTGCTGTTCCTCTTCAACGTGGTCTCGCACGGCCAGCCCGCGCCCGACCGCTTCGACGGCGTCGGCGCCCACCTGGTCGCCTCGATCAAGCGCGTCGTGGTCGAGGTCCTCGGACAGAAGAAGCTGCTCAAGTGGACCCTCCCGGGCCTCATGCACTCCTTCGTGATGTACGCCTTCCTCATCCTGGGCACGGTCTACCTCGAGGCCTACATCACGCTGTTCGCCCGCACCGTCGACTGGAAGTTCTGGATCCTCAACAGCTGGGCCCCGCTCGGCTTCGTCCAGGACCTGATCGCGGTGCTGTGTTTCGTCGGCATCATCGTGTTCACGATCATCCGGATGCGGACCTCCCCGCTGAAGCTGGGCCGCAAGTCCCGCTTCGACGGCTCGCACAACGGCGGCGCCTACTTCGTGCTCTTCATGATCTTCAACGTCCTCTGGTCGCTGTTCCTCTTCCGCGGTGCCGCAGAGGCCCACGACATGGCGCTCTCCGGCGAGCACTACGGGTACGGCAAGGGCGCCTTCGTCTCGTACGCGCTGGGCAAGGTGTTGCCCGACAACAACTGGCTGATCGGCATCGGCCTGCTGCTGCACATCGGGATCATGCTGGTCTTCCTGATCGACGTGCTGCACTCCAAGCACCTGCACATCTTCGTCGCGCCGATCAACATCCTCTTCGGTCGCCGCCCGGTCGCCCTGGGCGCCGCGAAGCCGCTGACCTCGGCCGGCAAGCCGATCACCCTCGACGACATCGACGACCTCGACGAGGACGCCAAGCTCGGCGTCGGATCGATCGAGGACTTCTCCTGGAAGGGCGTGCTCGACTTCCAGTCGTGCACGGAGTGTGGTCGCTGCCAGTCGCAGTGCCCGGCCTGGAACACCGAGAAGCCGCTGTCGCCCAAGTTGTTGATCATGAACCTGCGCGACCACGCGATGAAGAGCGCGCCGTACCTGCTGGCCGACGAGGCCAAGCGCGACTCCCTGACCGAGGCGAAGGAGGAGTTCGAGCGCACCCTGGTCGGCGAGACCAACGGTGACCCGATCCACCCCGAGGGCGCGATCATCGACCCCGACGTGCTGTGGTCCTGCACCAACTGCGGCGCCTGCGTCAACCAGTGCCCGGTCGACATCGAGCACGTCGACCACATCATCGACATGCGCCGTTACCAGGTGCTCGTCGAGGCGAACTTCCCCGCCGAGCTCAACGGCCTGTTCCGCGGCATGGAGAACAAGGGCAACCCCTGGAACCTCTCCCCGACCGCCCGCATGGAGTGGGCGCAGGGCCTCGACTTCCCCGTCAGAGTTGTTGGCGAGGACATCGAGTCGATGGATGACGCCGAGTGGCTCTTCTGGGTCGGCTGCGCCGGCGCGTACGAGGACCGCGCGAAGAAGACCACCCGCGCCGTCGCCGAGCTCTTCCACATCGCCGGCGTCGACTTCGCGGTGCTGGGCAACGGCGAGACGTGTACGGGTGACTCGGCCCGTCGTGCCGGCAACGAGTTCGTCTACCAGGGCCTGGCCCAGCAGAACATCGAGACCTTCAAGGAGATGAAGGTCAAGAAGGTCGTGTCGACCTGCCCGCACTGCATGAACACCCTCAAGAACGAGTACCGCCAGCTCGGCATTGAGCTCGAGGTCATCCACCACACCCAGCTGCTCAACCGGCTCGTCCGCGAGAAGAAGCTCACGCCCGTCGCCGCCCCGAGCGGCCAACAGCGCACCCTCACCTACCACGACCCGTGCTTCCTCGGCCGGCACAACCAGGTCTACGACGCCCCCCGCGAGCTGCTCGAGATCATCCCCGACGCCAAGATCAACGAGATGGAGCGCTCCCGCGAGCGGTCCTTCTGCTGCGGCGCCGGCGGTGCCCGCATGTGGATGGAGGAGACCATCGGCGAGCGGATCAACGTCAACCGTACGAAGGAGGCCGTCGCCACCGGCGCGGACCAGATCGCGGTGGCGTGCCCGTTCTGTCGCACGATGATCGAGGACGGCCTGACCGCCGAGCAGGCCGACGGCAACGCCCGCGAAGAGGTCCAGGTCCTCGACGTCGCCCAGTTGATGCTGGCCTCGGTCAAGGGCGAGGACGTCGCCAAGAAGGCCCCGGCCGCAAAGGCCGCACCTGCCGCTGCTCCCGCCGAGGCGAAGTCCGCCCCTGCCGCCGAGCCGGCTGCCGAACCCGCCGCGCCCGCCTCCGGTGGCGGCTCGCTGTTCGACTCCCCTGCCCCTGCGGCCGAGCCCGCCAAGCCCGTGTCGGGCGGTGGATCGTTGTTCGACACGCCCGCCCCCGCCGCCGAGCCCGCCAAACCCGTGTCGGGCGGTGGATCGTTGTTCGACACGCCCGCCCCCGCCGCCGAGCCCGCGAAGCAGGAGGAACCGAAGGCCGACCTGGGCTCCGGCTCACTCTTCGACACCCCGGCACCCGAGCCGGCGAAGCCCGCAGATTCAGCGGCAGCGCCCGTCGAGGAGGCCCCTGCGGAGGCCCCGAAGCAGGAAGCCCCCAAGGCCGACCTCGGCTCGGGTTCCCTCTTCGACGTCGCCGCCCCCGAACCCGCGGCTGCTGCCGCCGCGCCGGCGCCGGCCGCCGAGGAGCCCCCGGCCACCGACGAGACGCCCGAGCCCGCCGAGTCGGCCCCCGAGCCCCCGGCGGAGGCTGACAAGTTGCCCGAGGAGCCCAAGAAGGATCTCGGCTCCGGGTCCCTCTTCGACCTCTGACCCGAGATAGTGCGACACATCTCGTACCAGTTGTGTCTGTTTTGTCGTACGGGATGTGTCGCACTATCCACACCCGGCGCTCGTAACCCCGCCCCGCCAACAATCGTTACCCAGGAGTAATCGATCTGGGAGGACGATTGTGCGTCAGCACCTGAAGACCCTGTCCGCGGGTTGCGCGGCCACGCTCGTAGCCACGTTGAGCACCGTCGCGCTGGCGAGTACGCCCGCCAACGCATCGAGCCTGCGCACAGCAGGTGTCGCGGCGCGCGCCACCACGAAGGCTGCGGCGACCTCGCCGTTCAAGAGCGGCTGGACACCTCGCGCCGAGGACTATCCCAAGACCGTCACCGAGAAGAATCTCGACATCACGATGAAGGACGGCACCGTCCTCCACGGTGACCTCATCCTCCCCGCCGACGCGAGCGGGAAGGCGATCGCCAAGAAGTTCCCCGTCATCGTCACCATCACGGCGTACAACAAGGGCGTCCAGGGGTACGCCGGGGGCCTGGCCGGCGGGGATCCGACCTATCTCGTCAAGCGCGGGTACGCCCAACTGACGGTCGATGCCCGCGGCACCGGCACCTCGGGCGGCAAGTGGTGCTCGTTCTGCACCCAGGAGGACCAGGACGCCACCGCGATCATGAACTGGGCGCAGAAGCAGTCGTGGAGCAACGGGTCCACGGCGATGGACGGCCCCTCCTACATGGGCATCGACCAGATCTTCGCGGCGTCCGGACGACCCAAGGGCCTCAAGGCGATCTTCCCCCAGGTGCCCGCCGCCGACGTCTACCGCGACGTGGTCGCCTCCGGCGGCCAGATCGACGTGGGCTTCATCCCGCTGTGGCTCGGGCTGGTCACGGTCACCGGCCTGATCCCGCCGACGACCGCCAACCCGACCTCGCTGAGCATCTTCCTCAACCAGCTGATCAACCACACCGCCGGGGCGGCGACGTTCACCGGCCCGCTGATCCTCAAGGCGCTCCTCGGTGGCGAGCCGGCGTACGACGGGCCGTTCTACAAGCAGCGGTCGCCGATCAACGTGATCGGCAGGGTCGACGTGCCCACCTTCCTCGTCAGCGGTGAGTACGACCTCTTCCAGCGCGG
>DASVMH010000037.1:0-4202 GCA_036384455.1 Marmoricola sp.
GTGGCGACGGCGAGTGCATCGCTCATCGAGACGGCGGTCTCGAGGCGGTAGTCGCGCGCGTACCTCCTGATGCCGCGGGGCGCCCGCGACGAGGAGTTCCACACCGCCATCTGCGAGCTGCTCAGCGACTGGGGCTCCACAGTTCCCCTGCCCGAGGTGGCCAACCAGCTCGTCATCGCCGAGAAACACGACCCCACCGCACTCGCGATCCGCGACTTCCTCGACCGGATGGGGATGCCCAACCGCTGGCACCACCCCGACAGCGATATCGGCCGCGAAGTGGTCGCGCGCCACGAGGGCGACCCGCACCTGCCACTGCTGGATCGCTACGGCACCGTCTTCGCCCCGTCGAGCGTCCACGACGTGGCGATCGCGATGTACGGCAACCCCTCCGACATCGACGAGGACGCGGTGGCCGATGTCGCGATCGTCGGCGCCGGCCCGGCCGGCCTGGCGGCCGCCGTCTACGCCGCGTCCGAGGGATTGTCGACCGTCGTCGTGGAGTCGGAGGCGATCGGCGGGCAGGCCGGCACCAGTTCGATGATCCGCAACTACCTCGGCTTCCCGCGCGGCATCTCCGGGATGCGGCTCGCCCAGCGCGCCCGCAACCAGGCGATCCGCTTCGGCACCCGGTTCTACACCGGCTGGCCGGTCACCGCCCTCGAGCTCGGCGACGGTGGTCCCCATGTCGTGCACACCGGCGGAGGTTCCGTACGCGCGCGCTCGGTCGTGGTCGCCTCGGGGGTCAGCTACCGCAAGCTCGACGTGGAGGCGCTGGCACCCTTCACCGGCATCGGCGTCTATTACGGCGCCGCGATGACCGCCTCGCGCGCGATGACCGGTTAGGACGTCTTCGTCGTCGGTGGCGGCAACTCGGCCGGACAGGCGGCGGTGCACCTCGCCCGGTTCGCGCGATCGGTCACCATCGTGGTCCGCCGCGAGTCCTTGGCGACGACGATGTCGGCCTACCTGATCCGTGAGATCGAGTTCAGCCCGCGCATCCGCGTGCTCACCGGAGCGGAGGTGATCGACGGAGGCGGGGACGGTCGGCTCCAGTGGGTCACGATCCGCACCGGCGATGCGGAGACGAGGTACGACACTCCGGGGCTCTTCCTGCTCCTGGGCGCCGACCCGCACTGCGACTGGCTCCCCGAGGAGATCTGCCGCGACGACAACGGGTACGTCCAGACCGGCCGCGACGTCCCGAAGGAGTTGTGGGTCGACGGGGTCCCTCCGGCCAATCTTGAGACCTGTGTGGCCGGCGTCTTCGCGGCGGGCGACATCCGGGCGGGCTCCATGAAACGGGTCGCCGCCGCCTCCGGGGAGGGCGCCTCGGTCGTACCCCTCGTCCACGCCTGGCTCGAGGCGACGGCTACTGCTTGAGCGCGAGCAGTCGCCCGATCCGCGGGTCGTCCCCGACGATCTCGTGCACCCAATGGGCCGCGTCGTCGAGGTCGAGGCTCGGCGGGCCGTAGGAGGCCATCTCTGCGATGTCGACCCAGTCCTTGGGGCAATCGTTGAGCATCTTGAAGACGGTGAGGTCGGTGGCCGAAAGGATCGGCACCTCCGCATCCAACATCGGCACCCAGAGAGCCCGATCGGTCACCACCCGGTGGAACTCGTGCTCGGCGAAGAAGAGGTCGAGGGGGAGGTCCTGCTGATCGGGGATCGGCCAGAGCAGTCGAACCTGGCCATCGCGATGGATCGCTGCGACGCTCGCCCGATCCCAGACAGCGCCGGGAGGGAGCAGTCGGAGCGCCCGCTCGGCGTCTTCGCGCGGCAGCGCGATGTTCAGGTCGATGTCGCGCGTCGCGCGCGGTTCCTCCACGTGGTAAGCCAGGGCCAGTGCCCCACCGATCACGGATCGGATGCTCGCAGTCTCCAAGGCTCGGACGACGGCGATCGCCCGCCGCGGGACGACAAGCGGATCCTCGGGGATCACTGCGCGACCTCCTGCTGTCGGAACCGGTCGAACGACGGGAAGGTGAGCGGCCCGCGATCACGCTGCGGGAGCGCCTGCGCAAGGCCGCACACGATCATCAGAACGTTGTTCTTCTCGTCGGCATTCGGCACCGTCCACCGACGCGGACTCCCACTCGACTTCGCGACGTAGTCGACGTGGAAGCCGGCGACGTCGACGGCACGGAAGAAGATGTCGACGCGGGGCTCGCGGCGCCCCCGCTCGTACGCACTCAGCACGCTCGCCGGGATCCCCAAACGCTTGGCCATCTCGGCCTGCGTGAGCCCGGCGCGCTGCCGTAGGCCGCGCAGGTCAGTGCCCCGCGGGGGGCGTTCGTCCATCGCTGACATGCGACCATCTTAGCGTTTTCGCTAAGTCCTCCAAAGACGTGGAAGCGAGAACGACACCGTGCCCGATTCCGTACGATGTGCGCCGTGCCTGTGACCCCCGGCGAACCCGCACCCGATCCGGGCCGCCACCTCGACTACCGCCAGGGCGGGCGCTCCGCGGTGATCGCCGGCGCACTGGCGGCCCTCGCAGCGATCGTCGGCGCGACCGCACTCGCCGTGAGCCTGCACGATCATCACCACGACGATCCCGCCGGCCAGGGGGTCAGCCGACCCACCGCGTCGCCGACGCCCACCCCCTCGGCCACGGCGTCACCGACGAAGCGCGCCAGCCACAAGCCCCGACCCGAGCGATCGTCGGCTCCGCCGAGCCCGACGCCGGTGATCACGGCGACGAGCTTCCCCGTCATGGGGCACACGGTCGAATCGACGAAGGGCCTGCCGTCCAAGGCGGGCTGGCTCGCAGACGTCGCTGCCACGCTCGAGCAGAGTCACGCGGCCGACTACCTGCGCCAGCGGGCCGCCTCGGGTCAATCCCATCTCGCGATCAATCTCGACATCGACAACACCGTCAACGAGAGCCATTACAGCGGCATCGGCGCGATCCCGCCGATGGCGGAGTTGATCTCGCTGGCGCACGACCTCGGCTATGCCGTGCTGTTCAACACCGGGCGCTCGGAGAAGCTGCACAACAGCACGGTCGCGCTGCTCAACCGTGACGGGTTCCCCGTGGACGGCCTGTGCATGCGCCAACCCGGCGAAGGACTGGTCCACTCGAAGCAGCGGTGTCGTGCGCGATACCGCAGCCAGGGTTGGACTCTCGTGGAGAACATCGGCAACCACCCGACCGACCTCACCGGCTCCGGGTACGAGTTGGGGATCATGTTGCCCAACTACGGCATGCGGCTCTCCTAGACCCCGAAAAGCGCTGCGGCCCCGCCACCCGGCGAAGGGTGGCGGGGCCGCAGCGTACGGGTCACTCCTCGGAGTCGGACTCCTCGGCGGCGGCCTCGGCAGCCGGGGCCTCCGTCTCGAGAGACTCCTCGGGAGCGGCCTCGGTGGTCACGTCGGCAGCGGCCTCGGTGGTCACGTCGGCAGCGGCCTCGGGGGCCTCCTCGACGACCTCGGCGTCCTCAGCGGGCGCCTCCTCGACCGGAGCCTCGGCGACCGGAGCCGGCTTCGGCTCGGCAGCCTTCTTCTTCTCCTTCTTCGGCGCCGGGTTGTACGCCTCGGTCACCAGCTCGATGACCGCCATCGGGGCGTTGTCGCCCTTGCGCGGACCGATCTTGGTGATCCGGGTGTAGCCGCCCGGGCGCTCGGCGAAGGTGGGCGCGATCTCGGTGAACAGCGTGTGCACGACCGACTTGTCACGGATGGTCTTGAGGACCTCGCGCCGGTTGTGCAGGTCGCCCTTCTTGGCCTTGGTGATCAGCTTCTCCGCGACCGGACGCAGCACGCGCGCCTTGGCCTCGGTCGTGGTGATCCGGCCGTGCTCGAACAAGGCGGTGGCCAGGTTCGAGACGATCAGCCGCTGGTGGGCCGGGCTGCCGCCGAGACGGGCACCCTTCTTGGGGGTAGGCATTGTTTCTCTCTTTTCTCCCCGGCCGTGTCAGGTACCGGAGTAGATGTTCGAACGATCAGCTCAGAGCTGCTCGTCCTCCTGGTAACTGGCGTCGTCGTCGTAGTCGTCCTCGGCGTACGCGGCCAGGGCGGCGGCGGGGTCGAAGCCCGGCGCGCTGTCCTTGAGCGAGAGGCCCATCTCGTGCAGCTTCAGCTTGACCTCGTCGATCGACTTGGCGCCGAAGTTGCGGATGTCGAGCAGGTCCTGCTCCGAGCGCGCGATGAGCTCACCCACGGTGTGGATGCCCTCACGCTTGAGGCAGTTGTAGGAGCGG
>DASVMH010000038.1:0-2579 GCA_036384455.1 Marmoricola sp.
GCGCAGCCGCCACTGTTCGTGGGCTGTGCGGTTTCACAATAGTCCCACGAGGGCTCACAGCAACAAGGCCTGGTTGAGCACGCGGAGCAGATAGACGATCAACAGGACCACGATGAAGCTCAGATCGATCGCCATCCCGCCCAGCCGCAACGGCGGCAGGATCCGGCGTACGGCCTTCACCGGTGGATCCGTCGCGGTGTAGACGCCCTCGAGGACGACCAGCAGCGGGCCATGGGGCACCCACGACCTGGCGAACATCTGGATCCAGTCGACGGCGAAGCGGCTCAGCAGCAGGATCAGGAACACATAGAGCACGAGCTCGATGACCAGACCCAGCGTTTCCATGGGCAGAACCTAGCGCTGGCCCGAAGCGGGGCCTCGTCGGGCCCGACCGGCTCGGATCAGCTCTGGTTGAAGAAGCCGCCCTCGGCCAGGCGCTGCTTCTCCTCGGCCGCCACGGCGACGTTCGGAGGGGTGAGCAGGAAGACCTTGCTGGTGACCCGCTCGATCGAGCCGTGGACGGAGAAGATCAGGCCGGCGGCGAAGTCGACGAGTCGCTTGGCGTCGGCGTCGTCCATCTCGGTGAGATTCATGATCACCGGAATGCCGTCGCGGAAGTTCTCCCCGATGACACGAGCCTCGTTGTAGGTCCGGGGGTGCAAGGTGACGATGCGCGACATCGGCATCGACGCTCCGGCGGCAGGGGCGGCGGGCGCGGCGCTGCGCCGCGACGAACGGCGCTCGCTGAGGTTGGACACCGGGCGCGCGATCGGGCCCGTGGCGCCGGGTTCGGTACGTGTGGGCTCGGCTGAGTACTCCTGCCCGTAATCCTGCTCGGCGTAGTCCCCCTCGGCATCCTCGAGCAGACCGAGGTATACACCCATCTTCCGCATCGCGCCGCTCATGAGCCTCTTCCTCTGCAGGTTGTGCGCCGCACCGGCGACGCGTTTGTCGACACCTTGAACGCTACTTGATCGGGGGCCTCATCCCGAGGATTGCCGAGCCAATCCGCACGTGTGTCGCGCCGGCCGCCACCGCCGCCTCGAGGTCACCGCTCATGCCTGCGGAGATCCAGGTGGCGTCCCCGTCGACAGCACGCACCTCGGCAGCCAGCCGAGCGAGTTCGACGAACGCGGGCGCCGGGTCCGCACCCAACGGAGCGACCGCCATCACGCCGCGCAGGCGCAGCGACGCCTCGGCCGCGATCAGCTCGGCGAGATGCCGGATGTCGCCGGGGGCCGCACCCGCACGCGCCCCGGCACCGTCGGGCGGGTCCAGGGAGACCTGCACCAGGACGTCGACGGTGCGACCGGTCTCGCCCGCGCCACGTGCCAACGCGCCGACCAGCTTCGGCCGGTCGACCGACTCGACGACGTCGGCGTAGCGCGCCACCGCCGCCGCCTTGTTGGACTGCAATCCGCCGATGAAGTGCCAGCGCAGATCGGTGACACCCGACGCAACACAGTCCGCGTGCTTCGCCTGCGCCTCCTGATGACGGTTCTCCCCGACGTCGGTGACGCCGAGGTCCGCAAGCAACCGGACGTCGGCGGCCGGGAAGTTCTTGGTGACCACCGTGAGCGCGACCTCGGCCGGGTCCCGTCCGGCAGCCAGGCACGCACGTGCGATCCGTGCGCGGGTGCTCGTCAGGTTGGCAGCCAACTCGTCGCGCCGCGTCATGAGCGAATCCTGATCAGGCCGGCGAGACGCCCGGCGCCCGCGCCGTCACGACGGTAGGAGTAGAGCGCCGGAGTCTCGCGCGTGCATGCGGACACGTCGACGACCGCGGTCCCCGCGGCCTCGAGCTGGGCGCGCACACCGGCTCCGATGTCGAGCGCCGGCGTGCCCCACGAGGTCGTCGAGCGTGCCTGTGGGACGACGGCCGCCACCTCCGCCTGCATCGTCGGAGGGACCTCGTAGCACCGCCCGCACACATGCGGTCCGATCCACGCGGTGATCTCGGCCGCGCCGAGGTCCAGCATGCGCTGCACGGCCGCAGGAACGACGCCCGCGACGAGTCCGGGGCGCCCGGAGTGGACCGCGGCGATCACCCCGCGCTCGACATCGGCCAACAGGACCGGCACGCAGTCCGCGGCCCGGACCATCAGGGTCAGACCGGGGCGAGCCGTGACGACACCGTCGGCCTCGGGCCGCCCGTCCGGAGCGTCCGGGTCGATCGGATCCTCGGCGACGTCGATGCGGTCGCCGTGCACCTGCCGGAGGTCGACGAGCTCGTCACCGGGACCGAAGTCGGCGAGCACGATGCGATGATTCTCAGCCCTCGCGGCGATGTCGTCCCCGCTCTCCAGCGCGAGGTTGAGTTCGTCGTAGGGAGCAGCGCTGACCCCGCCGTACCTGTCGGTGAACGCCAGGTCGACGGGGCCGATCGCTGATCGCCAGAAGTACACGCGCCTACTTCAAGAAGTCGGGCACGTCCAGGTCGTCGTCGAGTCGCGGCTGCCCGGAGCCCGACGGCGCTGCCGCCCCGACCGGGACCGGCTCACGCTTGGGCTCGGCGGCGGGCTCCTGCTCGCCGACCGGCTGCGGTTGTGCCGGCTGGGCGGGTGCTCCGCTCGGCGTCG
>DASVMH010000039.1:0-6515 GCA_036384455.1 Marmoricola sp.
CTCTCGCGGGCGATGCCGTCGAAGGCGTTCCAGACGAAGTCGGCGAGGTAGGCGGCTGCGGCGGGTCGGCTCATCGTGCGTCGGCGCAGCCACCACTCGCCGTGCGCCAGGCCGAGCCCGACGACGCCGTGGGCCCAGGGCTCGGCTCCGGCGGAGTCCATGCCGAGATGGCGCAGGAAGTCGCCGACGTTGCGGGCGAGTGCGGCGGCGATCACCTCCTTGCCGTCACGAAGGGGATCGTCGCTGGTGCGGTGTTCGACCAACATGAAGAAGACCTTCGGGTGTGTGGCGATGAAGGCGAGGTAGTCGGCGCAGATCCGCCGCACCTTGTCGCGTGGCGGGAAGTCGTCACGCAGGGCCGGCAGCATCAGCCCGAGGACCTGGCCGGCCGCCCAGGTGCCGACGGCGCGGTAGAGGTCGTCCTTGTCCGCGAAGTAGCGGTAGAGCACAGGCTTGCTCACCTCGGCCGTACGAGCGATGTCGGCGATGCTGGCCGTCGGGCCGTGCTCGTCGATCGCGGCGACTGCGGCCGCGACCAACTCCGCGCGCCGGGTCTCGCGGTGGGATTCCCAGCGGGCCGAGCGCATGTCGACCGATTCGCCGTCCGGCGTTTCGGTTTCGTCTTCGTCGGTCATATGCTTCACTGTAGCAATAGGCGTTACTTTGAGTAACAGGAACTTTGGTTGGAGGAGAGACCGATGACCGCCACGATGCCCGACAGCGACCGGTCCACGTTGGAGTATCCCCTCGCTGAACGCCTGTTGAACTCCTCGGCTCGGCACAGCTACGACCCCGATGTCGACCTCGACTGGGAGGCGGAGGCGGTCCCGGGGCTGTGGTGGATGCAGCCGGAGCGGATGTCGCTCTACGGCACGCCGCTGTGGGACTCGCTCACCGACGAACAGCGCATCGAGCTGTCCAAGCACGAGGTCGCCTCGATCGCGAGCGTGGGGCTGTGGTTCGAGCTGGTCCTGATGAAGCTGCTGCTACGCGAGGTCTACAAGCGCGACCCGCGCAGCGAGTGGGTGCACTACGCGCTCACCGAGATCGGCGACGAGTGCCGGCACTCCACGATGTTCGGCAAGGCCATCGGTCGCTTCGGCGTGCCTGCGTACGGCCCGCGGCCGGACGCGTACCAGATCGCCAAGCTCGCCCCGGTCGCGCTGCATGGCCCGGCGTTCTACGCAGCGACCCTCATCGGCGAGGAGCCGGTGGACCGCTGGCAGCGCGACCTGATGCACGACGACCGGATCCAGCCGTTGATCCGCATGGTCGCGCGCATCCACGTGATGGAGGAGGCGCGGCACGTCAGCTTCGCCCGCCAGGAGGTCATCGACGGTGTGGCGAAGACCTCGCCGCTCAAGCTCAAGATGCACCAACTGCTCGCCGCCGAGGCCGCGTACGTCACGATGCGCTCGCTGGTGAACCCGAAGGTCTACGCCGCCGTCGGCATCGACCCCGAGGTCGGCCGCCACGCCGCCCTCGGCAACCCCCATTACCGCGCCACGATCGCGTGGATGGGGGAGAAGGTGATGCCGTTCCTGGAGGAGAACCAGATGATCGGGACCGGCCGCGCCCGCAAGCTCTGG
The DNA here is from genome assembly GCA_036384455.1 of Marmoricola sp. Taxonomy (GTDB): domain Bacteria; phylum Actinomycetota; class Actinomycetes; order Propionibacteriales; family Nocardioidaceae; genus Marmoricola. The sequence continues at coordinate 1,590 of DASVMH010000039.1, forward strand.
CACGCGTCCTTCCTGCTCCCCTGATCTTCACTTCCGCCCAAAATCGGTTCAGTTGCGGATAAATCCAGTTGAGTTGTTGATCAGTCCGCGTCTCGCTTGCCGAAGGCGCAACTCGGGGAGTTTTAGGCGCAACTCGACCGGTTTTAGGCGCAACTCGCGATGATCCGGCCGGTGACCTCGCCGAGGGTGATCGTGCCCCCGCCGGTGCCCCCGCCAGTGCCGGGGGCGGTCGCGCGCAGGGTGACCACGTCGCCGTCCTCGAGAAAGGTACGGGTGCTGCCGGCGCATTCGAAGGGTTCGGTGCCGCCCCACGAGAGCTCGAGGAACGAACCGCGCTGATCGCGTCCGTCACCGCTGATCGTGCCGCTGGCGAACAGGTCTCCGGTACGCAAGGAGGCACCGTTGACGGTCATGTGCGCGAGCATCTGGGCCGGTGACCAGTACATCGCGGAGTACGGCGGACGGCTCACCACCTCGCCGTTGAGCGACACCTCGACGGCGATGTCGAAGCCGGCCGGCTCGTCGACCCGCAGATAGTCCAGGGGTGCCGGGTCCTGCCCGGGCAGCGGTGTCCGGGCCGCGTCGAGGGCCGCGAGCGGGGTGATCCACGGCGAGATCGAGGTCGCGAAGGACTTGCCGAGGAACGGTCCGAGCGGGACGTACTCCCAGGCCTGGATGTCGCGGGCGGACCAGTCGTTGAGGAGGGTGACGCCGAAGACGTGGTCGTTGAACCCCGAGGTCGGCACCGATGAACCGAGCGTGGTCGACGTGCCGATGACGAAGCCGAGCTCGGCCTCGATGTCCAGGCGCCGACTCGGCCCGAAGGGCGGCGGTCCGCCGCTGGCGGAGGGACGCCCCTGCCCGTACGGACGGCGGATCTCGGTGCCGCTGACGACGACGGTGCCGGCACGGCCGTGATACCCGACGGGCAGATGGCGCCAGTTGGGCAGTAGCGGTTCGGCGTCGGGACGGAAGATCCTGCCGACGTTCGAGGCGTGCTGCAGCGAGCAGTAGAAGTCGACGTAGTCGGCGACCTCGAACGGCATCTGCAGTCGGGCCGCGGCGAGCGGCACGAGCCTCGGCGAGCCGCCGAGCGCGTCGACGACCCGGCGGCGGGTGTCCTCCCACACGGTCCTGCCCAGCGACATGAAGGCGTTGAGGGAGGGTTGGGCGAACTCATCGCCGCCGAGAGCGTCGTGCAGGTCGAGGATCTCGTCGCCGTACCGCACGCCCACCCGTGGGGCGCCGCCGGCCGAGAAGACGCCGTACGGGAGATGGTCGATGCCGAAGCCGTTCATTGATTCACCAGCCCGAGGTCGACGAGGTCCTCATGCGGCTCGAGGACGTCGCAGCACCCGAAGGAGCGGAACCAGCGCCGGGAGCGCTCGCCCTGTTGGCGCACGGATTCCGCGAGGTCGGCGCCGTCGGTCTCCTCGAGTGCGGCAACCACGTCCCCGCCGTCCAGCGACGCGACGGTCGCGACCATGACGTTGAGGAAGCCATGGCGACCCGGAGCGCGTACGCCATGGTGCAGGCCCGCCGTGCACTTGAAGCGCAACTCGCGATCGAGCGCGGCATCGATGCAGGCGGCGACCTCGGCCGCCTCCGGGACATCGGCCGGATCGACCCCGCCGAGCCGGAACTTCAACATCACCTCGCGGGCCGCCAACTCGTCGAGCGCAGCCGTCCAGCCGTACGTCGGCTCGCCGTGCACGCGCGGGGGCTCGACGTAGATCTCGGCGTCTCCCAACTCCTCGGCCACGGTGTCGAACATCGCCAGTGCGCGCATCGCGTTGTGTGCCAGATCGTCCTCGTCGCGTAGTGCGAACTCGACCGCGCGCAGGTCCAGCGCCGGCGCACGGCTCGCCCAACGCACCGCTCCTTCGATGGCACCTGCCCCGCCGGACACGACGACGTTGACCGGCATCGGTCCGGCGGTCTCGTCGGCATCGCCGAGGAGTTCGATCAGTTCGGGCAGCCGCAGGTCACTGACCACGAAACCGCCGATGAGATCGGCGTACTCGGAGCGACGGTGTTCGGCGTACGCCGCGACGGCGCGGTCGAGCGGCATGTTGCCGGGCGGGAAGATCGCGGCGTCGTCGACGAGGTGGACAAACTGTGCAGGCAGCGAACTCACTCTTGCGACCTTACGGCCCTCTTGCCACTCTCGGAGAAACGAATTGCGGAGGCGGAGGAGAGATCGTGGCGTACTACCGGCAGGTCGGCGAGGTACCGCGGCAGCGGCACACCGCGCTGCGCGACGAGCACGGGCGACTCCGCTACGAGGAGCTCATGGGGGAGGAGGGCTTCTCGTCGGACTCGTCGCTGCTCTACCACGTCGGGGTGCCCTCGGCGATCGTCGACAGTCAGGCATGGGAGTTGCCCGACCAGGACCTCATCGCCAACCATCCGCTGGTCCCGCGCCATCTCAAACTGCACGCGCTCGAGACCAGCGGCTGCCCTGTGGAGGGGCGGAGGCTGGTGCTGGGCAACGACGACGTCCGGATCTCGTACGTCGTGGCGACGGATGCGTCGCCGCTCTACCGCAACGCGATTGGCGACGAGTGCGTGTTCGTCGAGTCGGGCAGCGGCACGGTGGAGACGGTGTTCGGGGTGCTCGACTACCGGGCCGGGGACTACGTGATCGTCCCGCGGGCCACCACGCACCGATGGGTGCCGGCCGAGGAGTCGCGCCTCTATGCGATCGAGGGCAACTCGCACATCGGCCCGCCGAAGCGATACCTGAGCAGGTTCGGCCAACTGCTCGAGCACGCTCCCTACTGCGAGCGTGATCTGCACGGTCCGGGACAGCTCCACATGAGCGAGGGCACAGATGTCGACGTGCTGGTCAAGCACCGTGGGCCCGGTCCGGGTGGGCTGGTCGGCAGCCGCCTCACGTACGCCACGCATCCGTTCGACGTGGTCGGCTGGGACGGTTGCCTGTACCCGTACACCTTCAACATCGAGGACTACATGCCGATCACCGGCAAGGTGCATCAGCCGCCCCCGGTCCATCAGGTCTTCGAGGGGCACAACTTCGTGGTGTGCAACTTCTTGCCCCGCAAGGTCGACTACCACCCGCAGTCGATCCCGGTGCCCTACTACCACTCCAACGTCGACTCCGACGAGGTGATGTTCTACGTCGCCGGGGACTACGAGGCGCGGAAGGGCTCGGGCATCGGTCTCGGCTCGATCTCGCTGCACCCGGGTGGGTACGCGCACGGCCCGCAGCCGGACGCATACGAGGCGTCGATCGGGGTCCATGAGTTCGACGAGACCGCGGTCATGGTCGACACGTTCCGGCCGCTGCTCCTGGGTGAGGGCGGGCGCGGGGTCGAGGACCCGGCGTACGCGTGGACCTGGGCCGGGGGTGCGCAGCCATAGGCTGCGCCCATGCCGTCCTGGATCGCTCTGCAACGCTCGGTCAACGTCGGCGGGCGTAAGTACCCCATGGCCGAGCTTCGCGCGGTGCTCGAGGGAGCCGGCTACACCGACGTCGCCACGCACATCCAGACCGGCAACATCCGGCTCACGGCATCGACCCGGTCGGCCACCAGACTCGAGGCGGATCTGGAGCGACTGTTCGCCGCTGATCGTGGTTTCGAGGTCCTGACGGTCGTCCTGACGCCCGATGAGCTCGTCGAGATCGGAAGTCAGGCCGCCGAGGTGGTCGCGGAGTTCGGGCAGCCGGAATTCGGGCACTACGTCGAGGTCATGCGCGTCGTCCCCTCGCCCGAGGACCGTGCGTTGATCGAGGGGGAGGACCTGGCCGGTCAACGGGTGGTGGTCCGCGGCCGGGCGGCACATCTGCTCTTCGACATCCCCTTCCACGAGGCGAAGCCTCCGCGCGCGGCGGTCAAGCGGGCGTACGGCGTCTCGACGAACCGGAACCTCAAGGTGGTCCGCGCGCTGATCGAGAAGTGGTGCTGAGGCGCCTGCTCATGCTGCCCAGACGCCCCGCCACCGGCACTCGGCGCACGGCGTGGCCGCGCTGGCGATCTCCAGCGCACGCAGCATCTTGTCGATCCTGATCGCCGCGTCGCAGGGCCGTCCGGCGACCTGACCCCAACCCAGACACAGGCTCGGGCGATCGGTTGTGCTGACGTCGGTGCCGTTGTCGCGAAAGTCGCTGAGACCGGTGCGATCGAGACGGCTGTCCAATTCCACGACGAACCGTCCGGCGTACTCGACGTTGAGATATCCGGGGCCGCGGCACGACCCCGTGATCGTCCGATCATCGGCAGGAAGCCCGTGGGCGTGCTCGACACGGGTGAGGTATTCGGACACAAGCGCGGCGCACGACCCGGTGAGCAGGTCGCCGGTGATGTCGTTGACGAGCCGTCTGCGGTTGAGCTTCGAGCGTGCCTGCAGCGCCGAGTGGACGTCGCCCGGCGTGGTCAGCCGCGCCGCCAGTGCGCCCGCCAGCGTCACGATCGCGGCGTGGTCGTCCGACGCCGCGGCCGTGACGTCGAGGACGGCGTCCTCGACCCGGACGCGTGGGGGAGACGTGTCCGGCTGCAAACGATCCTCGAAGCTCCTGATGCGGTGGATAACCACGCGGGAGGGTGTGTTGAGGGTGCGCGGCTCGTCGACCGCGACGTGGATCGGCCCGCGGTCGTCGTGCCCGCGCAGGCCCGGTCCCTGCACGGCGCGCAGAGCCGACGGTCCCCAGAGTGCTGCGGGCTCGACCGCCAGCACGGCGGCCCACGCGCGCTGCATCCACTCGGGCGGGCCGGCGCGGTCGACGTAGACGCCGGTGTGGACCCGGATCAGGTCGCGGCGGCGCAGCAGACGGCGCAGGTCGGGGCCGCCGAGGCCGGCGGCGAAAACCTGCCGGCGGTTGACCACGCCGTGTTGGCGGGAGAGCAGCTCGTGGAGTGCGTCCATGCACGCGATGGTGGGTCGGCGCATCGTGGCCGCGCGACC
>DASVMH010000040.1:0-2675 GCA_036384455.1 Marmoricola sp.
AGGTGATCAGGTTCCACACGATCGCGCCGGCGAGCCCGGCGAGGACGACGACCAGCCCCGCGCTGACGGTGAACCCCGTCGTGTCGATCACGTCGCTGACGGTGTGCGCGACCTCCTGCCCCAGGAGCGCCCCGACGAAATTCATCACCGCCGCGACCGTGAGCGCGATCCGTGGCGTCAGCGCCCGGGTCGAGATCGAGGTCGCGATCGCATTCGCCGCGTCGTGGAAGCCGTTGGTGAAATCGAAGGTGAGAGCGACAACGACCACCGCGATGACGATGGCGAGCTCCACCGGTCAGGACTCCTTGACGTGGATCTGCTCGATGATGTTCGCGACCTTCTCGAACGCGTCGATCGCATGCTCGAGTGAGTCGACGATGTCCTTGAGCTTGAGCACCTCGAGCGCGTCGTACTGACCGCTGAAGAGTTTCGCGACGGTACGCCGGTAGTACTTGTCCCCATCGTTCTCGAGGCGGTTGATCTCGATCCAGTAGTCCTCGAGGTCCTTCATGCCCTTGAGCTTCGGCATCGAGTCTGCGGTGAGGTCGGCGCACCGCTGGATGATCTCGACGCTGCGGCCGAGCTCGCTGGGCAGCCGCTCGACCTCGTAGAGCAAGGTGAGGTCGACGGCCTCCTCCATGAAATCCATGCAGTCATCGAGTTGCGAGGCGAGGGCGTAGATGTCCTCGCGGTCGAAGGGCGTCACGAAGGTGCTGTTGACCCGTCGGACGATCTCGTGGGTGGTCTCGTCCGAGTCGTGTTCGGCGTCGCGCATCCGGCGTGCGACGTCCTCTCGATCACAACCGTCACCGAGCATCTCGGCAAGGAGGCCGGCCCCTTCAACGAGCCGCTTCGCCGACTCACTGAACAGTTCGTAGAACTCGGAGTCGACGGGTTTGAAGCGCAACGCCACGCTTAGCTCCTGGTGTGCGGGACCGGGACGACGCTCATGCTAAGCGGTCGGGGCCGTCATCGCGCAAACCGGCCCTCCACCAGACTTGGGTAATACCCCTATGGGGTATATCGTGAACGGCATGGCACACGGCTACCACGACGACAAGGACGCATACGTGCGCCGCCTGCGACGCATCGAGGGACAGATCCGTGGGATCCAGCGGATGGTCGACGAGGACGAGTACTGCATCGACATCCTGACCCAGGTCTCCGCGGTGAAATCCGCGCTGCAGGCCGTCGCTGTCGGGCTCGTCGACGACCACCTGCGGCACTGCGTACGCGACGCCGTCGCCGGTGCAGCCGACGGCACCACCGAGGGCGCCGATGCCGCCGACGCCAAGGTCGCCGAGGCCAGTGCCGCCATCACCCGCCTGTTGAAGAGCTGACGATGACCACCGACACCACCACGGTCGACCTCGAGATCCACGGGATGACCTGCGCATCGTGCGTCGCCCGGGTCGAGGGGCGGCTCAACAGTCTCGACGGGGTGCGGGCGACCGTGAACCTCGCGACCGAGTCCGCCCACGTCGTCCACGACGGGCGCATCGAGGACGACGATCTCGTCGCCGCGGTCGCCGCCGCGGGGTATGAGGCGCGCACGGCCGGCAGCGGGCATCACCACGACGACCGGGTCGATCACCTCTCGACACGGCTCGTCACCGCCACGCCTTTGGCCGTGATCGTCGTCGTCCTGGCGATGGCGCCGGGCGTACCCCGACTCCCCTGGCTGCAGCTCGCGCTCGCCGTCCCGATCGTCGCCTGGGCCGGCTGGCCCTTCCACCGCGCCGCCTGGAACGCCGCCCGCCACGGCGCTTCGACGATGGACACCCTCGTCAGCATCGGCACCACGGCCGCCTTCGCGTGGTCCGCCGTGGCCCTGGCGAGCAACACCTCTGGTCATCTCTACTTCGAGGTCGCCGCAGTGGTGACGACGTTCCTCCTCCTCGGGCGGTGGCTCGAGGCACGTACGAAACGAAGCGCCGGCGCTGCCCTGCGCGCCCTCCTTGAGGCGGGAGCCAAGCGAGCGGTACTCGCCGATTTCCTCGGAGAGCGCGAGGTCGACGTCACCGATCTGCGGCCCGGCAACCACGTGGTCGTACGCCCGGGCGCGCAGGTTCCGACCGACGCGATCGTCGTGGACGGCCGCTCCCACCTCGATGAGTCGATGGTGACCGGCGAGTGCCGGCCGGTCAGCCGCAGCGTGGGCGATCCGCTCATCGGTGGCACGCTCAACCTCGACGCACGCATCGTGGCGGAGGTGACCTCCATCGGCGCCGACACCGTCCTCGCCCGCCTGGCTGCCGCCGTCAGCCGCGCCCAGGAGGGGAAGGCAGCCGTGCAACGGCTCGCCGACCGGGTCTCCGCCGTGTTCGTGCCGGTCGTGCTGGCGATCGCGTCGATCACCTTCGTCGGCTGGCGCCTGTCCGGCGGCTCCTGGACGGACGCGTTCGTCGCTGCTGTCGCCGTGCTCGTCGTCGCCTGCCCGTGCGCCCTCGGGCTCGCGACCCCGACGGCACTCCTGGTCGGCACCGGACGGGCGGCACAACTGGGCATTGTCGTGCGCGACGCCGCCGTGCTCGAACAGGTGCGCAGCATCGACACCGTCGTGCTCGACAAGACCGGCACGCTGACGACCGGGGCGATGACGGTGCGCAGTACGGCCGGGGACGACGCGGCGATCAGGCTCGCCGCTGCCGTCGAGGCCGGCAGCGAGCATCCGA
>DASVMH010000041.1:0-9103 GCA_036384455.1 Marmoricola sp.
CGACCTGCCCCGGGTGCGCTGGCGAGGCATGCCCAGGCCTCCCACGACTACCCGACCGCGCTCCTGGCGAGTGTCGAGGCGGGCGAGAGGGCGATGGTCGTCGGTGGCCCGGAGGAGGCCGCACGGCACTATCAGACCGCGCTCGAGCTCTACGACCGTGCCGCTGCGGAGCTCGACGACCCGCCCGACCTGATCGACCTCGTCGCCTCCGCCAGCCGGGCGATCTCCGTCTCCGGCCATCCGTTGCGTGCCCTCGGCGTCGTGGGCGAGCATCTCGAGGCGTTGCCTGCGGACACCGCACCGGTCGACCGTGCCCGTCTGCTCCTTGCGCAGGCCCGGGTCGCGCTCAGCACCGAGTCCGGGCTCGATCTCCTCGACGTCACCGGAGAGGCGATCAACCTGATCGGCGAGGAGGAGAGCGAGTTGCGCGCGCGGCTCCTCGTCGTGCGCGCGTGGGGCTACATCGTGGCCGATGACTTCGCCGCGGCGCGCGAGTCGGCCGACGATGCGCTGCAGATCGCCGCTCGCCTGGACATCTTCGACCTGGCTTCCGATGCCCGATTGGTGCTCGGGCGGCTCAACACGTTCGCGGACATGGGCGAGGAGGCTCGCGCGCAGTTGCACACGGTGCTCACCGATGCCCAGGCACGCTCGGACTTCGATGCCGAACTGGCCGCGACCTATCGCCTGGCCGCCCTCCACTACGACTACGGCGAGCACGACGACGCCCGTACGCTCTGGGATCTCGCGTCCGAACTCGGCCGCGATCGGGGGCGTCCATGGGCCCCCTTCGCCTTCGACAGCCGCCTGATGGGCGGGATCGTGCGGTATGTGACGGGCGACTGGGTGGGCGCCCTGGAGCGTGCCGATGCCAGCGCGGAGGCACCCCCGCAGACCCTGCGCACCCTGTTGGACTGCATCTGGATGCTGGTGGCCGCCGGGCGAGGTCAGACCGACGCACTGGGCCGACTCGCCACCATCCGCGAGCGGTGGCAGCGCGACGGCCTGATCGGGGTGCTCAGCGGCGCCGCATCCATCGACCTGCGTGCCCAGCGCGACGGTGTCACAGGCGCGCTGTCGGCCTATGACGACATCTGTGAGGTGCTCTCCGAACAGTGGGAGCCGACCTTCGAGGCGCGGGTCCGGCTCGCTGCGCTCGCCCTCGACGCCGTGGTGACCGGCGCGGCGAGTGCTTCTGCGGCCGAGCTCGCCGAGCTGGTCAGCCGTGCCGAGGCGTTGCGTGAGGACGCCCGCGCCGTCCTCGACGCGTTCGCCTCCCACAACCGTCACTTCGGCATCGAGGGGCAGGCCTGGTGGAGCAGGGTGTCGGCGTCGGCCGACCATGTCGCCTGGCTCGGCGGCGCGACCTCCGACGCGGACGCCCTGGTCGCCGCGTGGGAGCAGGCGGTGGCCGGGTTCGAGCGGTTCGGCCAGCCCTTCGAGGTCGCCCGCTGTCGACGCCGCCTCGCGGAGGTGCTGCGCGCCGCCGGGCGCACCGACGTCGCCGACGCCCAGGTCGACGCGGTCCGTGATATCGCCCAGCGGCTCGGTGCTCGCCCACTGCTCGACTGGGCCGCGACGCAGGGAGCGCCGTCGGCCGCCGCGGCGTCAGGAGCCCCTGCCCTGACCCGACGCGAGCTCGAGATCCTCGCCCTCGTCGCCGAGGGGCGCACCAACGGCCAGATCGCCAAGCAGTTGTTCATCTCGACCAAGACGGTCAGCGTGCACGTGTCCAACATCTTGGCCAAGCTCAACGCCGCCGGGCGCACCGAGGCGGCCGCCATCGCCCGTCGCGACGGCCTGCTCTGAGGTCCGGTCCTGCTCGGCGGGGTGCGCAGGTTCCTACCGCAGTCGGAGGCGTACGGCCGATCGCGCTCCTACGATTGGGTCATCCCCTGACGTCTGGAGCACAGCAGATGGCCTCGATCGGCACGCAGAGCACGATGGACCGCATCGCGCGGATGTCGCTGCCCATGGGGGGCGTCCATCTCGACGCCGCCGAAGCCGCCGCGCTGCCGCCGGGCCCGAAGTGGCCGGCGCTGATCCAGAGCGTCGGACTCCTGCGCTTCCGGCACACCTTCCTGCCCGCGATGCAGCGCAGGTACGGCGACATCTTCACCATCCGGGTGCTGCCCAAGGGCCGCCACCTCGTGGTCTTCAACCGACCCGAGCACGTCAAGGAGATCTTCGCGGGCGACCCCGAGATCTTCCACGCGGGCAAGGGCAATTCGATCCTCGGCCCGGTGATGGGGTAGCACTCGCTCCTGCTGACGGACTCCAAGGAGCACAAGCGCGCCCGCAAGATGCTGATGCCCGCCTTCAGCCCGCGCGCCCTCGGGGCCTATCAGGCGGTCGTGACCGGGCTGGCGAAGGCGGAGGTGGCGACCTGGCCGGAGGTCGAGGCGTTCCGCTCGCTGGAGCGGATGAATGCGGTCACCCTCGAGGTGATCCTGCAGGTCGTCTTCGGCGTGACCGACGAACAGCAACTCGCGAAGCTGCGCCCGCACGTCAACGCGACCGTCCAGGTGAGCCCGGCGATCTTCCTGGGTCTCAACTTCCCGGGCTTACGCAAATTGGGCCCCTGGCGCAGTGCGATCGACAACCAGGTCAAGCTCGACGACGTCATCTACGACGTGATCGCGCAACGTCGCGCGGAGAGTGATCTGGACACGCGATCCGACGTGCTCTCGCGGATGCTGCTCGAGGTCGACGAGGACACCGGTTCCGGCCTCACCGATGCCGAGTTGCGCGACCAACTCGTCACTCTCCTGCTCGCAGGCCACGAGACCACGGCGACCGGCCTCTCGTGGGCGCTCTACGAGATCGGCAAGGACCCCGCGCTGGAGCGTCGTGCCCGCGGGGCCGCCTCGAGCGGTGATGACGAGTTCCTCGAGGCGGTCCTCAAGGAGGCGTTGCGGCTGCACCCGGTGATCCCGATGGCCGTGCGCCACCTGATGGCACCGGTCACGGTCGGTGGCATCGACCTGCCGCGCGGCGCGAACGTCGCCGCTTCGATCCTCCTCGCGCACGCCTCCGAGGAGAGCCACTCCGACCATCTGACCTTCCGTCCCGAGCGCTTCCTCGAGGGCGAGGTGCACCCCAACACCTGGATCCCGTTCGGTGGTGGTGTGCGGCGCTGCATCGGCGCGGGCTTCTCCCTCATGGAGGGTGTTGCGGTGCTGCGCGAGGTGCTCGCGACGTACGACGTGCGGATCCCGCCCGGCAGCACCGATGAGCCGAAGGTCCGCAACATCACCAGCGTCCCGCGCAACGGTGCGCGGATCGTGGTGACGCGTCGCCACTAGAACCTGTTCTCGGTTCATGGGACAGTCACGCCATGGAGCTGCAGGAACTGTCCGATCGGTACGAGATCCAGGCGTTGATGACCGCATACACGCGCGCTGTCGACACCAGCACCTGGGACGACCTCGATGCGGTCTTCGCCGACGACGCGGTCCTCGACTACAGCGCGACCGGTGGGCCCGTCGGCCCGCTTTCCGAGGCGAAGCCCTTCATCCGCAACCTCGAGGGCTTCAGCCGGTGGCAGCACATGCTCGGCCAGATGAGCATCGAACTCAACGGTGACAGCGCGAGCGCGACGACGTACATGTACAACCCGATGATCTCCGCGCGCCCCGACGGCACCGAACAGATCTGGGAGGTCGGCGGCTACTACCACGTCGAGGCGGTGCGTACCGGCGCCGGCTGGCGGCTGACCAAACTGGTCGACGACATCGTGTGGACCAGGGGTTTCTGACGCCGGTGGATCGAGGCGCGAGGCTGAGTGCTGCCTGGGAAGGTCGTAACGGTTGCGAAACCGACTGGGGCGTCATCGCCGGGAGTCGGTAATCTCGTCGCGTGGATGATGACCGCTCGGAGGTTGTCCAGCGCACGCTGGCCAAGGGTCTTGCCATGCTCGTCGGCGTCGCCGTCGTGATCGCCATGGGCACGTTCTTGTTCGTCAAGGTGCTCGGCCTCGACGACCCCGGCACCGGCACCGGCACCGTGTACGCCGGGTCCGGGCCGGCCAGCCCGTTGCCCACCCGGGCGCTGCAGGGCACCGGCGGATCGTCCTCCGACGACGATCTCGGAGACGGCTAGGGCGACTCCACGGACGACTCGGGTGACGGGTCCGTCAACGCGAAGGTCGACAAGGCGTTGCGGCTCTCCGTGACCCCGCTGACGGTCGCTCCGATGGAGCGGATCAACCTCACCGGGACCTATGGCCGCCGTGACAACATCTCGCTGCAGGTGCAGCGATACGAGAACGGCACCTGGGCCGACTTCCCGACCGAGGCCGACGTCAGCCTCGGCACGTTCGAGACCTTCGTCGAGACCTCCCACACCGGGGCGAACAAGTTCCGGGTCTATGACGCGCAGAACGACGTCGGCTCCAACGTCGTCACCGTGACCGTGCGCTGATCTCGGCGGTTTGGGCGATTCCTCGAAGGGGAAGGCTCTGCGTCGCACGTGCTGGAATTCTCGGGATACGGGGGCGCGCTCATGCGTGTTGTGAAGGTTTCTGTGATCGCTCTGCTGGTGGCGGGTCTCGCCACGGCGATGATGGCCATGCCGGCGTCGGCCAGGTCGGGCAAGACGCACAGTTGGGACTCGTGGAGCACATACCACCAGGGCGTCAAGGCCCGTGACGACATGTACACCTTCAACTACTGGGTCCCGTGGCAGTTCAAGCGCAGCCGCAACCACAAGCACGTCAAGCGCGAGGTCCGCGTCGTCGGACACTACAAGTGGAACTTCACCGGCAAGCTCGGCCACTACCGGCGTACGAAGTGGCACCACATCCGTGCCGGCCAGAAGCTGACCTTCCACGGCCCGATCAAGCTCAAGTGCAACTCCAACATCCAGGCGACGCTGATCGAGAGCGCTCAGGTGCGCTCGAAGCGGCACGGCCACTGGACCAAGCCGATCAGCTTCGAGGAGATCGAGGGCGGCGCGAGCGTCTACGGGGACTGCTGAGCCCGGCGCTCGTCACCATGCGCTGATGCCAGCGGTTTGAGCACTTTGCCGGCGGGAACACTCCGATGAGCAGGGTAGGACTTCTCGGGATATGGGGGAGCGCATATGCGCGTCATCAAATGTTCTCTGGCGACACTCCTGGTCGCGGGGCTCGCCGCCGTGATGGTGACCGTTCCGGCGTCGGCGCGCCCGGCGAAGACGCATGTCTGGGACACCTGGAGCAAATACCACCAGGGCGTCAAGGCGCGTGAGGACCTTTACAACTTCAACCGGCACATCCCCTGGCAGTTCAAGCGGAGCCGTGCGCACAAGCACGTCAAACGGCAGGTCCGGGTGCAGGCCCACTATCACTGGTACGCGACCGGCAAGAGCGGGAACTGGCGGAAGACGCACTGGAAGCGGATCCGTCCGGGGCAGAAGTTGACCTTCGCCGGCCCGACGAAGGTCAAGTGCAATTCCTCGACCACCGCGTTCCTCATCGAGTACGGCCAGGTGCGCTCCAAGCGTCACGGGCACTGGACCAAACCCAAGAACCTCAGGCGCCTCGAAGTCGGCGCGACCGTTTACGGCGGGTGCGGATAAATCCGATCCGGATTCCTGGAGAGAACGCTTCTGCGAGAAGCCGTACTTCTCGAGATGGGGAACGGTCAGGCTCCGAGTGAGTTCGGGTCGCGCCAGGCACGTTCGAAGGGCAGCCGCCAGGCGTTGGGTGCGATCAACTGGTGGATCTGGTTGGGACCCCACGAGCCCTGGGCGTACGGCCGCACGACCGGTGGACTCGCCAGCAGCGGCTCGGAGATCTCCCAGAGCCGCTCGATGCCGCGGGCCGATGTGAACAGGGTGCGGTCGCCGCGTACGGCGTCGTAGATCAGCCGCTGGTACGCCTCGAGCACCGAGCCGGCCCAGCCGGTGTCGTGCATCGCGAACTGCATGGAGAGCTTGTCGAGCTTCATGCCCGGCCCGGGTCGCTTGCCGTAGAAGGACAGCGACATCCGGGCCTGGTCGGCCAGGTCGAAGGTGAGGTGGTCCGGGCCGAGGTCGCCGACGCCCGAGCCGGGCGGGAACATCGATCGCGGCGGCTCCTTGAACGCGATCGAGATCACCCGCGCTCCTTCGGCCATCCGCTTGCCGGTGCGCAGGTAGAAGGGCACACCGGCCCAGCGCCAGTTGTCGATGTAGCACTTGAGCGCGATGAAGGTCTCGGTCTCGGAGTCGTGGCGTACGCCCGGGATGTCGCGGTAGCCGACGTACTGCCCGCGGACGACGTCGTGCGGTTCGATCGCGCTCATCGAGCGGAAGACCTTGTCCTTCTCCTCGCTGATCGCCTCGGGTGTCAGCGAGGTCGGCGGCTCCATCGCCGCGAAGGCGAGCACCTGGAACAGGTGGGTGACGACCATGTCGCGGTAGGCGCCGGTCTGCTCGTAGAACTCGCCGCGTTGCTCGAGGCCGAGCTCCTCCGGCACGTCGATCTGGATGTGGTCGATGTGGTTGCGGTGCCAGATCGGCTCGAAGAGCCCGTTGGCGAACCGGAAGGCCAGGATGTTCTGGGCCGCCTCCTTGCCGAGGAAGTGGTCGATGCGAAAGATCTGGTCCTCGTCGAAGACCTCGTGCAGCTCGGCGTTGAGGGCGCGCGCGGTGGCGAGGTCGATGCCGAACGGCTTCTCCATCACGATCCGGGACCGCGCGACCAGGCCGGCGTCCTCGAGTTCGTGTACCACCGCGAGGGCGGCCTTCGGGGGCACGCTCAGGTAGTGCAGATGGCAGACCTGCTCGAGGTCGACGCCGAAGGCGGCATCGGCCTCGGCGACCGTCGTACGCAACGCATCGGCGCCACCGTCGCCCGGTGCCCAGAACAGCCGGGCCGCGAAGTCGTCCCAGTACGCGTCGAGGTTCTCGCCCGGGGCGAGGACGTGGAACTCGTCGACCGCCTTGCGGGCGAACTCGACGAACGAGTCACGGTCGAAGGCGTCCAGCGAGGTGCCGACGACCTGGATGTCGCGCAGCAGCCCGGTCTCGAAGAGTCGCAGCAGTCCTGGTAGCAGCTTGCGGCGGGCGAGGTCGCCCGTGGCTCCGAACAGGACGACGGTGGTCGGTGGTGTTGGCACGCCTCCACCCTGCCCCGAAATCGGGCTGTTCGAAAGGGCGCGGGCCGGGCTTTTCGGCCAGGGGCCGGCCCCCAAGGGGGACGCGAAGATTTTTGGGCCCGCGGGAACAAACCCGCGTCCATTGCGTTGAGACATATGAGCGAACTTGAGTCACCACGACTCAACTTGTTTGACACAGTCTCAGTACGCATCCACAGTGCAGCAGAACGCACCATCGCAGAGGAGCAACACCATGGCAAAAGCGGTCGGAATCGACCTGGGAACGACGAACTCCGTCGTCTCCGTTCTCGAGGGTGGCGAGCCCACCGTCATCACCAACGCAGAGGGCGCCCGGACGACCCCGTCCGTCGTGGCGTTCTCCAAGTCCGGGGAGGTCCTGGTCGGCGAGGTCGCCAAGCGGCAGGCCGTGACCAACGTCGACCGCACCATCCGGTCCGTCAAGCGGCACATGGGCACGGACTGGAAGGTGAAGATCGACGACAAGGACTTCACCCCCCAGCAGATCTCCGCTTTCATCCTGCAGAAGTTGAAGCGGGACGCGGAGGCATACCTCGGCGAGACGGTCACCGATGCGGTGATCACCGTGCCGGCGTACTTCTCCGACGCACAGCGCCAGGCCACCAAGGAGGCCGGCGAGATCGCGGGTCTGACCGTGAGCCGGATCGTCAACGAGCCGACGGCGGCCGCGCTGGCGTACGGCCTCGACAAGGGCGAGTCCGACCAGACGATCCTGGTCTTCGACCTCGGTGGCGGCACCTTCGACGTCAGCCTTCTTGAGATCGGCGAGGGCGTCGTCGAGGTCAAGGCGACCAGCGGTGACAACCACCTCGGTGGTGACGACTGGGACGCCCGGATCGTCGACTGGATGGTCAAGAAGTTCAAGGACGGCAACGGCGTCGACCTGTCTGCGGACAAGATCGCCCTGCAGCGACTGCAGGAGGCAGCGGAGAAGGCCAAGATCGAGCTGTCCAGCTCGAGTGAGACCACCATCCACCTGCCGTACATCACCCACGGGGAGTCCGGCCCGCTCCACTTCGAGGAGAAGTTGTCCCGCAGTGAGTTCCAGAAGCTCACCGAGGACCTGCTCGAGCGCACCAAGGCGCCGTTCCAGAGCGTCCTGAAGGACGGCGGCGTGAGCGTCAGCAACATCGACCACGTCGTGCTCGTCGGTGGCTCCACCCGGATGCCCGCCGTCACCGATCTGGTCAAGAGCCTGCTCGGGGGCAAGGAGCCCAACAAGGGCGTCAACCCCGACGAGGTCGTGGCCGTCGGCGCCGCGCTCCAGGCCGGCGTGCTCAAGGGCGAGGTCAAGGACGTGCTGCTCCTCGACGTCACCCCGCTGAGCCTCGGCATCGAGACCAAGGGCGGCGTGATGACCGCGCTGATCGAGCGCAACACCACGATCCCCACGAAGCGGTCGGAGATCTTCACCACCGCCGACGACAACCAGCCCTCGGTGGAGATCAAGGTCGCGCAGGGCGAGCGCCAGATGTGGGCGCAGAACCAGCCGCTCGGCAACTTCGAGCTCACCGGCCTCCCGCCGGCCCCGAGCGGCGTGCCGAAGATCGAGGTCACCTTCGACATGGACGCCAACGGCATCGTCCACGTCTCCGCCAAGGACCAGGCGTCCGGCCGCGAGCAGTCGATGACGATCTCCGGCGGCTCGGCGCTGGGCAAGGACGAGATCGACCGGATGGTCCGCGAGGCCGAGCAGTACGCCGAGGAGGACGCCAAGCGTCGCGAGGCCGTCGAGGTCCGCAACCAGGCCGACTCCCTCGTCTACTCGACCGAGAAGTTCCTCACCGACAACTCCGAGAAGATCCCGGACGACGTCAAGACCGAGGTGCAGACCGACCTCGACGCGCTCAAGGCGCTGCTCGAGAAGGAGGACACCGAGGCCGCCGACATCACCACCGGTGTGACCAAGCTCGGTGAGTCCAGCCAGAAGATGGGCGCCGCGATGTACGCCGCCGCCGAGGCCGAGCAGGCCGCGGCCGGCGGGTCCACCGGCGCCACGGGCG